>NZ_CAHJXD010000114.1 GCF_903644055.1 Sphingomonas bacterium
CGGCGGCATCGCTGGCGGTGGTGCCGGCGTGGAGCGCGGGGCCGGCGGAGGCAAGCGACGATGCCGCGATCGATGCGCTCGCGCTGGCGTTCCTGACGCGCTTCGAGGTGCCGGGGCTGGCGATCGCGATCGTCCGGCCGGGCAGGCCCGATTTCGCACGCGGCTATGGCGTGCGATCGCTCGGGAGCCCGCCCCGCGCCGATGCGCATACCCTGTTCGGCATCGCCTCCAACAGCAAGGCGTTCACCGCCGCCGCGCTCGCGATCCTCGTCGATGAAGGCAAGGTCGGCTGGGACGAACCCGTCCTGCGCTATCTGCCCGCGTTCAGGATGTATGATCCGGCGGTGACGGGCATGATGACGGTGCGCGATCTGCTCGTTCATCGCAGCGGGCTGGCGCTCGGCGCGGGCGATCTGATGCAGTTTCCCGAAACCACGCACACGCTGGCCGATATCCTCCACGGCCTGCAATATCTGAAGCCCGCACGCGGCTTTCGCGCGGGCTATGCCTATGACAACATTCTCTACATCGTCGCGGGAATGCTGATCACCAGCGTGACGGGACAGAGCTGGGAGGATTTCGTCACCGCGCGCATCCTGGTGCCGCTGGGGATGCGCGAGACGGTGGCAGCGCGATCGCGCATCCGCACCCCCAATCTCGCCGGCCGCCACGCCCGGCTCGGGCCGCCGGTGCGCGGGATGGGGCCGATGCGCGTCGTCCAGCCCGACGAGCAGGACAAGATCGATGCGGCGGGCGGGATCAACACCAATGCGCGGGACGTCGCCGCCTGGTTCCACGTCCAGCTTCGGCAGGGCGCGCTGCCCGACGGCGGGAGGCTGTGGAGCGAAGCGCAGGCGCGCGAGATGTGGACCCCGCAGACGATCAGCGCCAGCGGCGCCGGGCCGACCGCCGAGATGCCGACCCGGGCGGTGATGAGCGGCTATGCGCTTGGCTGGGGCGTGCAGGATTATCGCGGTCACCGTCTGCTCTCGCATTCGGGCGGGCTGACGGGGCAGGTGACCCAGCATGCGCTGCTGCCCGAGCTCGGCTGTGCGGTCGCGGTCTATACCAACAGCGAGGACAACAGCTCGGCGGGGCTGCGCAACGCCTTGCTCGATCGCCTGATCGGCGCACCGCCGTTCGATTGGGTCGCGGCGACGGCGACGCGGATCGCCAGGACGAACGCCGAGGCCTTGAAGGAAAGCGGGGGAGGCGCGCCGGCGCCGCCGGCGGGAGGCCTGACGCTGCCGCTCGACCGCTACGCCGGCCGCTATCGCGACCTCTGGTATGGCGACATCGTCGTCGCGCGGCGCGGCGCCGGCCTCCGCATCGATTTCGCGCGCACGCCCGCGTTCAGGAGCGCGCTGGAGCCATGGGGCGCCGATGCCTTTCGCACGCGCTTCCCCGAGGGTGTCGGCGAGGATGCGGTCGTGACGTTTGCGGTGAAGGACGGCGCGGTCGCCGGGGTGACGATGAAACCGCTCTCGCCGCTCGCCGATTTCAGCTTCGACTTCCAGCACCTCGCCTTCGCGCCGGTGCGGTGAGGAACGGTTTCCCTAGAGCAGGATCATCGGGCGGAAAGATAGGATTGCTGGTCCTTCGATACGGGTCTTCGACAAGCTCAGCCCTACTCTGGATGAGCGGGATGGGGCGACGCTCCTCCGTCATCGCTGCGCGATGCCACCTCCCCCGCCGCCAGGGGAGGCGATGATTCTAAGCCGGGGGCCGCCGCTGGATCATGACGTTGGTGATCTCGCGCATCACGGGCTGATCGTGCTGGTTGAAGACGATCGACCTGATCTTGAGCAGGCCGAGTTCGGGGCGCGAGACCGAGGGCCGCGCGCCGATCACCTCCGTCTCCACCCGCAGCGTATCGCCGGGATAGACGGGCCGCAGCCAGCTAAGCTCGTCCAGCCCGGCCGCGCCGCGCCCCTGGATGCCCTGTTCCGCCCAGCGCGCGGCCGACATGCGCATCGTCATCGCCGCGGTATGCCAGCCGCTCGCCGACAGCCGCCCGAACACCGGATTGGCGGCGGCGGCGGCATCGTCGAGGTGAAAAGGCTGGGGATCGTAGGCGCGCGCGAAGGCGATGACCTCGTCGCGATCGACCACCATGCCGCCGTAGCTGTCGGTGGTGCCGACGGGCAGATCCTCGAGATAGCGCGGCATGGTCCCTCGCGATCAGACGTTGAAGCGGAAGAGCATGATGTCGCCGTCCTGGACGACATACTCCTTGCCTTCCGAGCGCAGCTTGCCCGCCTCGCGCGCGCCGGCCTCGCCCTTGCAGGCGACGAAATCGGCGTAGGCGGTGGTCTCGGCGCGGATGAAGCCGCGTTCGAAATCGGTGTGGATCGCGCCTGCGGCCTGCGGCGCCCTGGAGCCGGCGGGGACCGTCCAGGCGCGTGCTTCCTTGGGGCCGACGGTGAAGAAGGTCAGCAGGTGGAGCAGATCGTAGCCGGCGCGGATCACGCGCGCGAGGCCGGTTTCCGCGAGACCGAGATCGGCGAGGAAATCGGCGCGGTCGGCGGGATCGAGCGTGACGATCTCGGCCTCGATCGCGGCGGAGACGACCACCGCCCGGGCACCCTCGGCCGCGGCCTTGGCGAACACCCTGGCGGAGAGCGCATTGCCCTCGGCGGCCGCGCCCTCGTCGACGTTGCAGACGTAGAGCACGGGCTTGGCGGTGAGCAGTTGCGCGGATGCGAAGACGCGGCGCTCGTCCTCGTCCTTCGGCTGGGTCAGGCGGGCGGGCTGCCCAGCGCGCAGCAGATCGAGCGCCTGGCCGAGCACGGCGGCGGCGAGTTTGGCGTCCTTGTCGCCCTGCGTCGCTTTCTTGACGAAGGCGGGGACGCGCTTCTCGAGGCTTTCGAGATCGGCGAGCATCAGCTCGGTCTCGACCGTCTCGGCATCGGCGATCGGATCGACGCGCCCCTCGACATGCGTGACGTCGCCGCCCTCGAAGCAGCGCAGAACGTGGACGATCGCATCGACCTCGCGGATGTTGGCGAGGAACTGGTTGCCGAGGCCCTCGCCCTTGCTCGCGCCGCGTACCAGCCCGGCGATATCGACGAAGGCGAGCTGGGTTTCGACGATCCTGGCCGAATGGCCGATCTCGGCGATCGCGGTCAGGCGCGGATCGGGCACCGCGACCTGCCCGACATTGGGCTCGATCGTGCAGAAGGGATAATTGGCGGCCTGCGCGGCGGCCGTTTCGGTCAGCGCGTTGAAGAGGGTCGATTTCCCAACATTGGGTAGACCGACGATGCCGCAGCGAAAGCCCATGATGCTCCTCGGGGTGATTTGCTATGCGCTTAGAGGCTGGCCGCCGGACACGCCAGTTTAACCCGATCATCGGCTCATTCCGACAAGGTTCCGCAGCTCATCGCTAGTTAAAGGCGGTTCGTCTCGATAAGATGAACGCAGGATGTGCGTTTCGGCGAGTAGCGCCGTCATCCCGGCATCAGGTCGGTGCGGCACCGTTACCCAACATCCGAGGCGTACATGCGGAAGTTTCAATGGGTTACGGCGGCGGCGCTGGCGATGGTTCAGAGCGTTGCGGCGTTTGGGGAAACGCCGTCAACCCCCGGGCCGGATGTGGAGCAGCTGACCGGGGGCAACGGGTCGGATGCAAGCGTTCGGCCCGGGTTGCGCCTCCTGCCACATCTGCGGCTGCGCGTCGATACGATCGGCCTGCGCGGTGGAACCACCCGCAACGATGATCTGACCGGCGCGCGTTTCCGCAAGCTCCACATGACATCGACGATCGATTATTATCCGGTTGCGGGCTTTCACATATCGGCGGGCTTCCGCAGCTGGAAGAGCAAGCTGCCGCGTTCGCTGGCGGGTGGCGGGGCCGGCAGGCTCAACATGCAGAGCATCGCGCCGACGCTGCCGATGCGCAGCACGCACGCCAATCTCTCGCCGCTCGCCACCATCGGCTACCAATCGAAGATCGCGTCGAACGCGCTGTTCGGGATCGAGGCAGGGGTGATGAGCGAGCATGGGCGCAACCGCATTGCAGGCCTGCCGGCCAACGGCGGGGCGAGCCAGAGCTGGTCGAAGACCGGCGCCGTCGCGCAGGCCTCGGTGAAGATGCGCTTCTTCTAGGATCAAATTCGCGCAAGTTTACGCATGACTATATTCCCATCCTTACAGGGGAGGATAGAGGCTGGTCCTGTTTAAGCTGAGACGTCACC
>NZ_CAHJXD010000115.1 GCF_903644055.1 Sphingomonas bacterium
CAGCGCGCCGACGCGCACCGCGCTCGCCACCTGCCTCGATCGGAGCGCGGGCTGCACGCTCGATGCCCGTGCCGCGACCGAGGCCGTCTATCGCCACGGCAAGGACTGGCAGGTCTATGCCGATGGCGCGAGCACGCGTATCCGTCCGCAGGCAATCGAGGTGCCTTTCGGACCGGACTCCCATGGCCGCATGCTTTCGGATCATATCGGCTACACCGCGCTCTACCGGCTCGAGCGCGCCGCGCCGGCTGTCACGGCGGTGGCCAGCCTCTGATTCCGTGACGGCGGAGGCTTCCGCCTGAGCGCGCCCGTCTCTTTGTCGATCTGTATCATTCTCCAGGATTTCGCGCTTGGGGGGACCGAGCGGATCGCGCTGCGGCTGGCGCGGGCGTGGAGCGCCGAGGGCCGCGCGGTCACGATCTTCTGCGGGGAGGCGAAGGGGCCGCTGGCCGGGCTGATCGAGGGGGCGGCGGTTCGGATCGTCGTTGCGCCCGGCAGGATCGTGCGGGGGCACGGATCGAGGCTGAGGCTCGGGCGCGCCGCCGCCGCTTTCCTGCAAGGCGAGCCGCACGCCGCCTGTTTCATTCCCGGCAATTTCCACTGGCCCGCGATCCCGCCGGTCGCGGGCCTGGCCGGCACGGTCCGCCCGCATATCATCGCGCAGGTGAGCGCCGCGATCCGCAAGCCGCAGCGGCGGGGGTTGCGCGACCTCTTTTATCGCTGGCGGATGCGGCGGCTGCTCAGGCGTGCGGACACGGTGGTGACGCTTTCGGAGCAGGCGCGGCGCGAGGCGGCGGCGCTGCTGCCCGGCGTGCGCGTCCGCACAATCCCCCTGCCGGCCCTGGAGGATGCCTTGCCGCCGCCGATCGCGGCGGGCGGCCGTATGATCATGGCGGCGGGGCGGTTGGTGCGTGAGAAGGGGTTTCAGGATCTGATTACGGCCTTCGCGCGGCTCGATGACGATGCGCGGCTGGTGATCGCCGGCGAAGGACCGGAGCGCGCGCGGCTCGCGGCGCTCGCCGCAAGCCTGGGGGTCGCCGATCGGGTCGTGCTGCCGGGGTTCGTGCAGGACATCCGTCCGATGCTGGATGCCGCGCGATTGTTCGTGCTGTCCTCGCATTTCGAAGGCTATGCGGCGGTGGTGATCGAGGCGCTTTCTGCGGGCCGGCCGGTCGTGGCGACGGAGTGTACGCCCGCGACGCATGAACTGCTCACCGACGATCGTTTCGGTGTCACCGTCCCGATCGGCGACAGCATCGCGATGGCGGCGGCGATCGCGCGCATGCTGGAGTCTCCCCCGCCCGATCCGGCGCTGCTCGCCGACGCGGTCGAGCGGCACCGCATCGGTCCGGTGGCGCGCGCCTACCTCGGCTTGTTCGACGCGCCGGTGCGCTGATGCGGATCGCCTACATCATCAATTCGATCGAGGGCGGCGGCGCTGCGCTGCCCGTGCCGACGATCGCCCGCTTTCTGCAAAGCGAAGGAGCCGAGGTTATCGTACTTGCGCTCACTCGCCGCGACGGCCGCGCGGGTCCTGCGATCGAAGCGACCGATACCCGGCTGATCGTGCGCGCGGGTGGCGAGAGCGATCATGTCGCGGCGTTGCGATGGCTCGATGCGCAAGTGCGCCTCCTTCGCCCGACCCACATCTGGACATCGCTGACCCGCGCGACGCTGCTGGGGCAGATCGTGGGCGCGCGGCGGCGCGTTCCGGTGGTGAGCTGGCAGCACGCCGCCTTCCTCAAGCCCGCCAACCGCGCGCTGCTGCGCGCGTTGCGATCGCTGTCGCAACTCTGGATCGGCGATTCCGAATCGGTGACCGCGTTGACCCGCGATCGCCTCGAGATACCGGAGGAGCGGCTGGTCTGCTGGCCCATCTTCCGCGCCGATCCCGCCGCGCCGCGCGCCGCGCCCTGGCGTCCGGGCACGACGGTGCGCGTCGGCAGCCTCGGGCGGCTGCACCCCGTGAAGGGTTATGCCGAACTGGTCGAAGCGCTGGCGCTGCTGCCGCCGCTGGACGTGCCCTTCGAGATCAGCATCGCGGGCGAGGGGAGCGAGCGTGCGATGCTCGAGGCGCGCGCCGCAGCACTCGGGATCGATAGCATGCGGCTGATCGGCTATACCGAACGTCCGCGCGACTGGCTGGCGACGCGGCACCTCTATCTCCAGCCTTCGCGATCGGAGGGGCTATGCGTCGCCGCGCATGAGGCGATGCAGGCGGGGCTGCCCGTGCTCGCGTCGGCGGTGGGCGAGCTGCCCTTCTCGATCGTCGAGGGCGTCACGGGCGCAACGGTGCCGCCGCGAGATCCCGTTGCGCTGGCCGATGCGCTTCACGCGCTGCTGTCTCGGCCCGATCGGCTGGCGGCGATGGGGGAGGCCGGGCGCGATCGCCTGCTGCGGCGCTTTTCCGCCGAGCGGTTCGAAGATATCGGCCGCGCCATCGTCGCGCGTCTGCGTGCCATGCAGCGCGCCTAGCGCCGCCACGCGCGCGACGCGAGGCGGCGGCCGTGACGGCGTACCTCGATCGCCAGGCCATGAGGCGAAAGCACCCTACGCTTCACGTCCACCAATGTGACGTCGCCGGCGGCGGCGAGCGTGTGCAGTCCTTCCAGATAGGGCGCCATCGCTTCGGGCGGCACGATCGCCGCGCCCGCATCCGCGGTGAAATGCGCCGTATCCAGGCGTTCGATCCGCAGCGGCCGGATCGCGCCGCCATAGGTGCGGGCGCAATCCTGCACCGGCAGGATGACCCGCCCGTCCCTCACGATCGGCGTACCCCCCGGCCGCGTGCTGGCGATATCGCGGCGGATCGGGTTGGCCGGGTGGGGCGTCCACGGGCCGGTCAGCCGATCGGCGAAGGCGGCGAACAGGGCCCCGGTCTTGTCGGGCTCATTGTCGGCCGAAGCATGGAACAGCCACCACCGGCCTTCGAAGAATATCGGGGTCGCGTCGACCGCGACATGATCGAGCTCGATCACCGCTTCAGCGATCCAGCGATGGGGGAAGGGATCGGCGCGGTAGAGCGTGAGCTTGCCCGAGCGATGCGCCTCGGGAAGCATCCATGTCTCGCCATCCGCCTCGAAGACGAAGGGGTAGGAAAGATGCCACGGCTCGGAAAGGACGATTTCGCGATCGATCAGCACAAGATCGGCGTCGTAGCGCAGCACTTCGATCGCACCCACCCGCACGCGATAATCATAGGTCTCGACGAAGACGTGCAGCAGCTCGTCGCGCCATAGACCGAAGGGATCGGCAAGGAAGCAGAAGGGCTTGCTTTCGGGCAGCCAGACGAAGGGCAGCCCCTCGATGCCCCCGCGCTCCAGAATCTCTGAGAGCGGCGCGCGCACGATCGCGGGGCGCCAGATATCCTTGCGAAGGCCCATGCCGCTCGGTTTAGGCGATCAGGCGCCGGATCGCGAGGATCGAGGCTTTCAGGCGACCGCGCGGTCGCCGTCGGCTGCGGCGGCGATCCGCGGCTGCGGGAACAGCTCGACCGGTGCTACCGGCGAGAGCACGCCCATGATCGCGCGCGCGGCGCGCTTGCCCGAAGGCTCGGCGGTCAGCGCGAAGCTTTCGTCGAAGAGCTGGCGCTGGATGCGGGCATAATAATCATGCTTCGTAAACGCACGACCCAGCGCATCGCCCAGCTCGGCAGGATCGCCGATCACCTCGCCCGCTTGCCAATGCCTGTAATTGGCGTCGCCACGATAGTCGACGGCGTGACTATCGAGGAACAGGCACGGGCGCGGCCGGTGGAGGAATTCATAAACCTGGCTGCTGACGTCGCCGAGATAGATGTCGGCGGCGGCGGTATAGGTCATGTCGGTGCAGGCGCTGCTGCCGAGATCGATGTGGATATTGGGCGCGTTGGCGATGCGCGCCGGGATCGCGCCGACGCGATCGATCCGCAACTTGTCGATCGTCAGGACAAATGGTCGGTGGAACAGCATGACGTGCGGCGCGAAGATCAGATTATATTCGGGATGCGCCGCAAACCATTCCAGCACGGCCAGGCCATGCTTGAACCACGAGGACAGGTGCGGCGAGACGTGTGGATTGTAGAGCACGGTCGGGCGGCCATTGCGCTGCATCGGCAGGCGCGGCGGCGGCGAGGGCATCAGATCGAACTTGGGATAGCCGATCGTGCTGAGCTGATCGGCTTCGAGGCCCGCGTCGCGCACCAGCCGATCGCGCACCTTCCTGCCCGAAACCAGGACATGATCGAAGCGCGCGCTCTGCTTGTCGAACCCGATCGCGCGATCGCCCGCGCCGTGGCGCGTGTGGATCAGCTTGAGATCGTTCAGCCCGTAGCGGGACTTGAGCAGCAGCGAGGTCTTCTCGGCGACGACAAGCGCGTCGAGGCCGCGAAAGAAATCGAGATTGTCGCGGTAGATGCCGAGCCTGGTGATCGGCAATGCCTTGTCGAACAGGCGGGCGAGCAACCGCGTCGATCCGCGCCGCAATCGGAGCAGCCTGACGGTGACTTCCCGGCCGCCGCGCGCCGCGAGACGGATGATTTCCTGCCTCAGGCGATCGTTTGTCGCCGCGATTACGACTTCGGCATCGGGATGCTCGGCGATCATCGCCAGCGCGGTGGGCAGCGCGTGCGCGACCTGGTGGATCTGATCGTGATTGAAGAGGAAGCCTATCCGCATGGAAGGTAGACGTCGCCGACCGGAGGAAACCGCATCTGCGGCAAGCATTTTTTGCGATGGTTCCACGGCGGCTGCAAAATACCCTGGGCCCGCGTAGAGACGCAAGATGCCCGCGCCGCGCCCCGCCACCCGTTCGCCGCAGGATGGCGCGTCGGCGGGGCTGATCCGCGTGCTCGTCAACCTCGGCCACCTGCTGGGCGGGAAGGCCGGGGCGGGGGTGATGAGCCTCGTCTATCTCGTCATCGTCACGCATCGGCTGGGGCCGCATGATTATGGCGTGCTGGTGCTGGTCAGCGCCTATGCGACGCTGATCGGGGTGCTGATCGCCTTTTCGGGCTTTCACGGCGTCGTCCGCTACGGCGCGATCGCGCGCGAGCGCGGCGATCGGGCCGAGCTGGCGCGGATCATCCGCTTCATGGCGGTGATCGAGCTCGGCTGCGGGATGATCGCGATCGTCCTCGCGGCCCTGGCGGTGCCGCTGGTCGGCCCCCGGCTCGGCTGGTCGCCGGCCGCGCAGGCCTTCGCGGTGCCGTTCAGCCTCGGCGTGATCGGCACGGTGCGCGCCACGCCGCAGGGGCTCCTCCAGATCGCCGGCCGCTTCGATCTGATCGGGCTGCATCAGATGGTGAACCCGCTGGTGCGGCTGATCGGATCGCTGCTGGCGCTGTTCTTCGGCGGCGGGCTGATCGCCTTTCTGCTGGTCTGGCTGGCGTCTTTGCTGATCGAGGGCATCGCGCTGTGGGTCATGGCGCTGCCGAGCTGGCATCGGCTCACCGGAGAGCGGCTGCTGGGGCCCTGGCGTCATAGCCAGCCGGGCTTCGGCCGCTTCATCCTCGCCGCCAACACCGATATCACGTTGCGCGAACTCGCCCCCAATCTCGCGCCGCTGACGGTGGGCTGGCTGCTCGGTCCAGCCGCCGCGGGGATGCTGGCGCTGGCGCAGCGCGCGACCAACGTGCTCGCGCAGCCCGCGGTGCTGCTCGGCCAGGCGAGCTATTCGGTACTGGCCGATCTCTTTGCGCGGGGCGATGTCGCCGCGCTGCGGCGGACGGTGTGGCGGGGGGCGGGATTGGCGCTGTCGATCGCGGTGATGATCACCGTGGCGCTGGCGATCTTCGGCAGGCCTTTCCTCGCGCTGATCGGAGGCAGCGGCTTCGCGGTGGGCGCGGCCTTGCTGCTGCCGGTCGCGGCGGCGCGCGGGCTTTCGCTGGCAAGCGCGCCGCTGGTTTCCGGGCTCGCGGCGATCGGGCGGCCGGGATGGCTGGTGGCGATCACCACGGTGACGAGCCTGCTGCTCTATCCTATCCTGCCGCTGCTGCTGATCCAGATCGGCCTGCTGGGCGCCGGATGGCACATTCTGCTCCAGGCGTCGGTCGCCGCGATCCTGCTCGGCTGGCTGTTCGAGCGCGAGTTGCGGCGTCAGCGCAGCCGCGCATAGACCATGCGGATGTCCCGGCGCAGGCGGAAGGCGGCCACGGGCCGGTAATGGCGGGCGAGATCGGCGCGCACGATCGCCTGCGCGGCGCGGTTCACGTCGGGATCGGTCGGGTCGATCGTATCGACCACCACGCTCGGCCGCCGCGCCATGATCGCCCTCACTTCCGCCAGCGGATCGATGCCGAGCGCTGTCGCCTCGCGCCGGAAAGAGAGATGGTAGGGGAAGGGCCAGCGGGTCGGCAGGCAGGAGCCCGTGAGATGATAGAGGATCGGCTCGCCATTGAAGACGTAGAGGCAGCCGGCGCCGAGATGCGCGCGGATCGTGCCGGCGATCCGCTCGGCATAGGCCCGGTCGCCCGAGCGATGGAGGATGCGCTGCCACGTCAGCCCGTAGGCGATGCCGTTCGCCGCCAGCACCACCGCCGCGAACGCGATGCCCAGCGCCCGGGGGCGGAGCGCGAAGGCGGGTGCCGCAGCGATCGCCAGCGGCACCATCCAGGGCAGAGCATAATGGTTGAAATAATTGCCGAACAGAAGGATGCCGATCAACGCCGCGCCCGCCCAGCCGAGGACGAAGCGGCGAACGACGGGCGTAGGCGAAGCGCTCTGCCTTCGGCGCAATATCTCGCCCGCCAGCAGCGCGACGAGAAACGGCGAGAGCCGCGCGAGCATCTTGGCGAGCGCCAGCGCCTGATAGGCCGCGCTTTCGTTATGACGGAGCAGGATCGAGGTGAAATTGGCGAAGACGAACGCCTGCGCGTGCCCCATTGCGGCATAGGCCGCGAAGGCCAGCAGCGTCGGCACCAGCGCGACCGCGATCCAGAGACCCGCGCAGGCCGCCAGCCTTGGTATACCGATCCGTCCGCGCCAACCGATCCACAGCAGGGCGAGCCCGAAATAAATCCCTTCGTAGAGCGCCGAATATTTGATCTGCATCGCGGTGCCGACGAGCAGCATTGCCATCGTCCCGCGCGCTGCCAGCGAACCGGAGCGGGGCCTATCCTCCAGCAGCCCGACGATCAGCAGCGCCGCCGCCGCCATCGGCAGATTGTAGAGGACCGGCGATTGGCCGCCCATTCCGCCCGACCAGCCGATCGCCAGCGGATAGGCGATCGCCGCGACGATCGCCGGGCCCGCGCCTGCGATCCGTCGGGCGATCGTGGCGATGACGATCGCGGTCGCCGCGACGAAGCCGGCGGCGACGAGCTGATACGCCAAGATGCCGTCGCCGCCGAGCAATCGGATTCCCGCGTAGAGCAGGAACAGCCCGACGGGCTTGCGATCCCAGATATCGACATATGGCAAGGCGCCGTGCAGCAGCCGATCGCCGGTCAGCAGATAGAATTGCTCGTCGGCATCGACGACGGGATCACCGAAATAGAGGCTGCGGATCGCGAAGGTCGCGACGACCGATAGCGCCAACGCCATATGCCAGCGGGCGCCGGTGATCTTCTCGTTCATCATGCATATGGCTGTTGGCGAGACCGGCTCGCCGCATCAAGCCCGGAGCCGTCAGGCGGGGCTCGGCGAGCCGATCGGGCCGACGGGCGCTTCCTCCTCGCGCGAATAGGTGCCGACGAGCAGCCCCACCGCCAGCACCTTGCCCGCGATCGCCTTGGCCACCGCCGCGCGGCCGGGGCTCTCGCCGAGCCGGGCTGTTCGGAAAGCGCGAAGAGCTGAAAGACATAATCGTGGCTGCCATGCCCGCGCGGCGGATCGGGGGGTAGCCAGCCCTCGCCGAAGAAGCTGTTGCGCCCGACGTCGCGCCCGTCGGGCGCACCCGCGCCGTCACGCCCGATCGCGCCTTCCGCGAGCTGCCGCGCGTCGGCGGGAAGACCCCAGACGACCGCATGCGCGATCGGCCGCGGCAGCGGCGCATCGGGATCCTCGACGACGAGCGCGAAGCAGGCGGTGCCCTCCGGCGGCGCGCTCCAGACGAGCGGAGGCGAGACGCCCTCGCCGTCGCCGGTGAAGCGCGGCGGCATCCTGGCTTCGCTGGCGAAGGCGGGGCTGGTCAGCGACAGCGTCGCGTCGAACGCGCCGAGATCGGGATCGGCGGCGAGCAGCTTGGCGTGGCCGGCGCGCACGTTGCGCAGCAATCCGCCCAGCCATGCGGGGACATGTTCGAGCATCGTCGATCTCCTCGTAGCGGCTCAACCCGCGAAATGCCCCCGGTGTCCACGAGCCGAAGAGCGCCGCGCCGTTGCCCAAATAGCGGGGCTACAGCCGCGCGAGGTCGGCGGCGGTGTTGAGATTGGGAATCGCGGTTGGGAGATCGATCGATCGCGCCCCCGCCACCGCCGCCCAGCCGCGCATCGATCGCTTGGGATCGTCGCGCACGAAGGCGTCGATCGTCTCCGCCAGCGCGATCGGCCACAAGCCGATCACCGGGGTCGCGCCGACGAACGCGGCGCCTTCACCCGCCAGCAACCCCGAAAGATCGGGCGGCAGCCGCGGCGTGTCGCACGGCGCGCTCAGCACCTGATCGAAGCCGCGCGCGCGTCCGTCGTGCAACGCCGCCGCCAGCCCGCCGAGCGGCCCCAGATCGGGACCTGGCCGGTCCTTCACGCAGCGATAGCCCGCCAGTTCGCGTCCGCAGATCAGGATCTCGTCGCATTGCGCCGCGAGCGCCTCCGCCACCCACAAGATCAGCGGCCGCCCTTCGAGCGGCGCCAGCGCCTTGTCCGATCCGAAGCGCGTCGAGCGCCCGCCCGCGAGGATCGCGCCGAGCGTCCGCGGCTTCAAGCCGACGCCATCGCCTTGATCCGCACGGGCACCGCCTTCGATGCCGGGGTGTGCGATTCCCGGTCGTGGTGCGAGAGCGCGATCAGCGGATTGAGCTCGGGATAATAGCCCGCGACGCAGCCGTCGGGCAGCGAGAAGGGCGTGACGATGAGCCCGCCGACCTCGCGGTGCGCGCCATCCTCGGCGTCCCCGAGCAACGTCACTTCCTGGCCCGCCGTCAGCCCCTGCCGCCTGATCTCGGCGGGATTCATCAGCAGCACCATCCGCGTCCCCTCGATCCCGCGCGGGCGATCCGAAAAACCGTAGATCGTCGTGTTGAACTGATCGTTGGAGCGCAAGGTGATCAGCCGCAGCCGGCCCTCCTCATCCTCGAACCCGGTGGCGCACAGACGCTCGGGCGTCGTGAAGATCGCCTTGCCCTTCTCGGTCTTCCACACGCGATCGCGCGCACTGTTGCCCTTGTAGAAGCCGCCGGGCGTCGTCATCCGCCGTTCGTAATCGTAGAACATCTCGGGATAGGTCTTCTCGATCAGCGACCGGATCAGCCGATAGTCGCCCGTCCAGGCATCCCAGGCGAGGCGGGGATCGGGCGCCAGCGTCGCCTTGGCGATCCCCGCGACGATCGCGACCTCGGAGAGCAGATGCCCGCCCGCCGGCTTGTGCCGCCCGCGCGAGGCATGGATGCAACTGAACGTATCCTCGATGCTCACGGTCTGCGCGCCGGTTTCCTGCACATCCTTCTCGATCCGGCCGAGGCAGGGCAGCAGATAGGCGATCTCGCCGTTTATCAGGTGGCTGCGGTTGAGCTTGGTGGCTATCTGCACGGTGAGGCGCATGCGAGTCCACGCTTCCTCCACCTTAAGCTGATCGGGGATGGCGCGCAGGAAATTGCCGCCGAGGCCGATGAACGCCTTGACCTCGCCCGCGATGATCCCCTCGCACGCCTTGACGGTTGTCATTCCCTCCTCGGTCGGCGGATCGAAGCCGAACAGCGCGCGCAATTTGTCGTTGGGCACCAGCTCGGGCTTTTCGGTGATGCCGACGGTGCGCTGGCCCTGGACGTTGGAATGGCCGCGCACCGGCGAAATGCCCGCGCCGTCGCGGCCGATATTCCCCTTCATCAGCATCAGGTTCACGAACATCGCGATATTGTCGAAGCCGTGGACGTGCTGGGTCAGCCCCATGCCGTAGATGCCGATCGTCTTCCGGGCTTCGATATAGACCTGCGCCGCCTGGTCGAGCGCGTCGCGCGTCAGCCCGGATTGCGCCTCGATCTCCTCCCAGGGGGTCGCGCGCACCTTGTCGGCGAAGACGTCGAAGCCGTCGGTATGCTGCTCGATGAAATCCACGTCGAGGACGTGGAGCTTCTCGCGCGCCCATTTGTCGTCCTCCGCGACGAGCACATGCTTGGCGAGGCCGACGAGCGCGGCGATGTCCCCGCCCGCCTTCACCTGATGATATTGGCAGGATATTTTCGTGCTGCCGCCGCCGAGCATCTCGACCGGGCTCTGGGGATCGCGAAAGACTTCCAGCCCGCGCTCCTTGACCGGGTTGAAGGTGACGATCTTGCAGCCGCGCAGCACCGCATCCTTGAGCGGATGGAGCATACGGGGGCTGTTCGATCCGGTGTTCTGGCCGAAGAAGAAGATGGCGTCGCACTGCTCGAAATCGCTGAACACGCAGGTGCCGACCGGCGCGCCGATCAGCTTCTTGAGCGCGACCGAGGTCGTCTCGTGGCACATGTTCGAGCTGTCGGGCAGATTGTTGTGCCCATAGGCGCGCGCGAACAGCGCCCAGAGATAGGAGGTTTCCAGCGCGGCGCGGCCCGAGGCGTAGAAGACCGCGCGCTTGGGATCGATCGCCTTCAGTTCGCGCCCGATCGCGGCGAACGCCTCTTCCCAGCTACAGGGGACATATTTGTCGCTGTCCGGATCGTAGCGCATCGGATGCGTCAGCCGGCCCTGCTGTTCGAGGTCGTAATCGCGCCAGCCCTTGAGCTCGCTCACCGTATGCCGGGCGAAGAAGCCGGGCTCGCAGCGGCGCGTGGTGATCTCCCACATCGTCGCCTTGGCGCCGTTCTCGCAGAATTCGAAGCCGTGCGGCTCCTTGGGCTTGCCCCATGCGCAGGAGACGCAGGCGAAGCCGTCCGCCTTGTTCTGGCGCAGCAGCGCGGTCGCGATTCCGGGGCCGTTGCGCTCGCGCAGCAGCGTCTCGGTCATGCCGCGCACCGATCCCCAGCCGCCGATCGGATGATCGTAATGGACGGTCTCGGTATCGTCGCTCATCTTGGGCCTTTCGTCGGGACGGCGCTCCGCCATGGCTCCACGGTCAAAACGCCACGGACCGCTAGAAGAGATCCGGCCCCTTGAAATTATCGGCATAGGTCTGGAGCTTGAGCGTCCGCGACGCCTGCCCGGCGGTGACGTGGAAGGCGAGGCCGTGGCGCGCGCAATAGTCCCTGGCGGCGTCCAGCGTTGGGAAGCCGAGGCGCACCTGCTCGCGCGTGTCGCCCGATCCCGCCCAGCCGGTCAGCGGATCGGGATGCTTGGCCTCGGCGGGCTCATATTCGAGGATCCACGCGCCTTCGCTGGCGCGCCCCGATTGCATGCTGCTCTTGGCGCGTTGGCGGATGCGGGCTTCGACCATCGCGGCATGCCTATCGCCTCGCGTGGCGCGGTCAAGGGCCCGATGCGCGCTTGGTGCGCAAGGTCGGCGCGGCGGCGGCGGGATCGTCAGGCCAGGGGTGGCGGGGATAGCGGCCGCGCATCTCCTTGGCGACCGCCGCCCAGCTCCCTTGCCAGAAGCCGGGAAGGTCGCGCGTCGTCTGGATCGGCCGCCCGGCCGGCGAGGTGAGGCGCAGCACCAGCGGCGTCGCGCCGACATGAGGATGCCGCGCCAGCCCGAACAGCGCCTGCACGCGCAGCTCGACCGCCGGGCCGCCCTCCGCCGCATAATCGATCGGGTGATGGGTGCCGAGCGGGCTGATGAAGGCGGGCGGGGCGGCGGCCTCCAGCGCGCGGTGCTGATCCCAGTCGAGCAGATTTTCGATCGCCTGGCGGAGCGCGTGCGGATCGATATCGGCCAGCCGGCGCTTGCCCGAGACGATCGCGGGGAGCCATTCGTCGAGTCGCGCGAGCAGCGTCGCGTCCGAAAGGTCGATCGCGGGCAAGAACATGGCGCGCGCGCGGAGCGATCGTGCCGCCTCGTCCCACGGCAGCGGCGCCAGCCCGTGCGCGCGCACGCCTTCGACCAGCAGGGTCTCGATCGCGGCGCGGTCGGGCGAGGGGTCCGGGCCGCG
>NZ_CAHJXD010000116.1 GCF_903644055.1 Sphingomonas bacterium
CCCGCGCCGACCTGCGCGGCCTATCGCGCGCTGTTCCGTAGGGTCGGCGAACGCTGGCTGTGGTTCTCGCGGCTGCTGCTCGACGACGAGGCGCTGCTGGCGATCATCGCCGATCCGGCGGTCGAGATCTATGCGGTCGTCGATCGCGCCGGGATCGAGATCGGCCTGCTCGAGCTCGATTTCCGCGCACCCGAGGCCTGCGAGCTGGCGTTCGTCGGGCTGGTGCGCGAACTAACGGCCAGGGGCCACGGCCGCTGGCTGCTCGCCGAAGCGCTGGCGCGCGCCTGGCGCAAGACCGTCACGCGCGTCTGGGTCCACACCTGCACGCTCGATCATCCCGCGGCACTCGCCGCCTATCGCCGCGCGGGCTTCGTGCCCTTTGCCCGCGCGATCGAGCGCTTCGCCGATCCGCGCACGCTGGGCGTGCTGCCCGAGGATTGCGCCCCGCAGATCCCGATGCTGTAGAGTTGTCCCGTCGACGTTCGACCGTCACCCCGGCTCAAGGCCGGGGTGACGTTCAGCTTGAACAGGACAGCCTAAGTCTCGGACGTCTGCCGGTAGATGCCCGCGATCATCAGATAGAAGCCCGACCAGGCCAGCGCCGAAATCAGGCTGGCGAGCACCGTCGCGAGGATCGCGCCGGTCTGCGGCGAGGCCAGCAGCCGCCCGGCGAGCAGCAGCAGCGATCCCAGCGAGACCTGGAGCGCCATCATCGCGATCCACGCGGTCGCCAGATACAGCAGCATCCCGCCGGCGATCCGGCCCCACGATCCGCGATAGCGCTTGGCGCCCGCGCGCAACAGCGCGACCGGCCCGAGCCGTCCATCCGCCGCGATCGGCAACAGCAGCACCGCGAACAGCAGCCCGCCGAGCATCGCCAGAAAGGTGAAGGCCACCGCCAGCAGCTCGCCGCCCCGCGCCAGCCCGATCACGATCATCACCAGGATCAGCGCGAGGAACACGCCCGTGAACAGCAGGATCGCGGCACCCAGCCAATGAGGAAAACGCCGGAAAGCCAGCACCAGCGCCTCGCGCACGCTGATCCGCGGCACCAGCGCCAGCCCCATCAGCGCCAGCGCGCCCACCGCCGAGACCAGCAGCATCAGCAGCAGGATCGGCGTCCACCACCAGGGCAGGTCCAGGCTGAAGCTCTGCAGATCGGCCACCGTCTGCGGCATCACGCGCACCCGGCTGGTGAGCAGCAGTCCGGCGATGAGCTGCGGCAGCCCCAGGAAGGCGAGCGCCACGGGCAACGCCAGCCGCCATTCGGCGACCGCGAACGCGCGCGCCGAGCGGAGCGCGCGCTCGATAGATATTTTGCGCGCACCCTGCCCCGCCACTCGCCTCTCCGTCCATCGCGCGCCGCAACGCTACGCCTGCCCTGACCGGAGACGCGGCCGCTTGCAAGCGCGCGCACCGCCCCGCAAAGCGGGATCATGGCGAACGCCCCGGATATGTCCACGCCCGATACCGCTCCGGCCGGGATCGCCACGGTCGAATGGCGGATCAGCCCCGGCCTCACCGATTATGCTTTCGCGGTCGAACGGATGGAGACGCGCGCCGCCGCGATCCGGGCCGGCACGGCGCCCGAGCTGATCTGGCTGGTCGAACATCCGCCGCTGATCACCGCGGGCACCAGCGCCGCGCCCGAGGAGCTGATCCTTCCCGATCGTTTCCCCGTCCATCGCAGCGGGCGGGGCGGCAGGCATACCTATCACGGGCCGGGGCAGCGCGTCGGCTATGTGCTGCTCGATCTCGATCGGCGGGGCCGGGACATCCGCCGCTTCGTCGAGACGCTGGAGGGGTGGCTGATCGCGGCGCTCGCGCGGCTGGGCATCGCGGCCTACACCGCCGAGGGCCGGATCGGCATCTGGGTGACCGACGCCGCCGGCCGTGAAGCCAAGATCGGCGCGATCGGCATCCGCGTGCGGCGCTGGGTGAGTTTCCACGGTTTCGCGCTCAACGTCGCGCCTGCGCTCGATCATTTCGGTGCGATCGTGCCATGCGGATTGCCCGAATTTCCGGTGACGAGCATCGCCGCGCTCGGCTTCGAGGCCTTGATGGCGCGCCTGGACGAGGCGCTAGCGGCTGAATTCCCGCGTTTTCTTAATATACTTGCTGCAAATGCGGTAGACTCTTGAGGCGGGGAATCATTCTGCTAAACTGAACGGCGATTTCGGAAATGGCAGCCAAGCCCGGTCCAAATCGCACTAGGGAGTCGACCAATGCGGAATTTCATCAAGAAGACCACGGCTGTCGCCATGATCGCCGGCGCCGCGCTCGCCGTTTCGGCATGCGGCAAGACCGAGAATACCAACGTCACCGAGAATACCTCGATGACCGACATGAACGCGATGGCGCCCACCGAGGGCAGCATGAACGACATGTCCGCTTCCGAGAGCAACATGAGCGACAACAGCATGATGGGCAGCAATTCGTCCAACATGATGTAAGCGCCTCATCGCTTTCATCTTTCGGGGGGCCGTCCGGGAAACCGGGCGGCCTTTCGCTTTTGGCGGATTCGTTCCGCCGACGGGGGCGCCCGCTTCGCCGCCGCCCGCCGCTCGATGCACGCGAGACTCTTGCGCATGCCGCGCGGATCATGCTTTCTGCACGGCCAAGAGAGGGACGAAAAATGGGGTATGCTTTGCGTCGGATTTTCGCGGGGCTCTCCGCCTGCGCGCTGCTGGCCGTCACGGCGGCGGCGCCCGCCGAGGCCTATCTCTTCTGGGCGCAGCCCGCGCTCAAGGGCCAGCCCGTCAACGGTGACGAGCCGGGCCTCACGGCGCCGCTCGCGGGGGCCAACCCCAAGGAGATCAAGGCCAATCTGCTCTGGGCGATGCGCGCCGGGCTGAACGTCGCGGCGCTGCAATGCCAGTTCGCGCCGGGGCTGCGCGTGGTCGAGAATTACAACGCCATCCTTCGCCAGCACAGCGCCGAGCTACAGGTGGCCTATGCGACGCTCTCGGCCTATTTCAAGCGCACCGGCGGCAAGACGTGGCAGACCAAGCTCGATCAATATACCACGCGCACCTATAACGGCTTCTCGACGCTGAACGCGCAGCTCACCTTCTGCGAGACCGCGGCGACGATCGGTCGCGATGCGCAGGATACGCCGGCGGGCAAGCTCACGACGCTGGCGACGGTCCGGATGCGCGAATTCCGCAACAGCCTGATCCCGATCAACGATGCCGGGCTGATCACCGGCTCCTCGGGCCTGCCCAACCTCGGGTTGCCGGCGCTGGACTGCATCGATCGCAAGGGGCGCGACTGCAAGAGCTGATCGCCGTGCCGGGCTGGCCGAAGGTGATTCAGGGGCTGTCCTGTTGACGTTAAACTCACGTCACCCCGGCCTTGAGCCGGGGTCCCGCTGCCTGCCGACGTTGAAGAAGAAGCGGGACCCCGGCTCAAGGCCGG
>NZ_CAHJXD010000117.1 GCF_903644055.1 Sphingomonas bacterium
GAAATTGTTCGGCAAGCTGGCGGGGGCCGGGCTGCTGGTGTCGGCGCGCGGCGGCGGCGGGGGCTTCCGGCTGGCGCGGCCCGCGAGCGCGATCACGCTCGCCGATATCGTCGAGGCGGTCGAAGGCCCGATCGCGCTCACCGCCTGCGTCGAGGCGGGGCGCCACGATTGCGGGCTCGATCATCATTGCCAGGTCAAGCCGCATTGGGACGTGGTCAATGCGGCGATGCGCGGCGCGCTGGCGGGGGTGACGCTTGCGTCGCTCTCCAGCCCCCACCCGTTCGTCCCGAGCGCAGGCGAGACACGCGCGACCGGCGGCACGTCCCTCGATTTCGCTCGGGACGAACGGGTGGGAGGGATGCTCTGATGGCCACGCGCAACGCGGACGCGATCGCCGCCGCCGAGAAGGCCTATGAATGGGGCTTCTCCTCGGACATCGAGCAGGAATTCGCTCCCAAGGGCCTGTCCGAGGAGACGGTGCGCTTCATCTCGGCCAAGAAGAACGAGCCCGAATGGATGCTCGATTGGCGGCTCAAGGCCTATCGCCACTGGCTGACGATGGAAGCGCCCGACTGGGCGAAGCTCAACGTACCGCCGATCGATTATCAGGACGCTTATTACTACGCTGCGCCCAAGGCGAAGCCCAAGCTCGGCTCGCTGGACGAGGTCGATCCCGAAATCCTCCGCGTCTATGAAAAGCTCGGCATCCCGATAGAGGAGCAGAAGCTGCTCGCCGGCGTCGAGAGCGAGACGCCCCGGCGCAAGATCGCGGTCGACGCGGTGTTCGACAGCGTCTCGGTCGCCACCACCTTCCGCAAGGAGCTGGAGGCCGCGGGCGTCATCTTCCGATCGATCAGCGAGGCGATCCGCGAATATCCCGATCTGGTGCGCAAGTGGCTCGGCAAGATCGTGCCGATGCACGACAATTATTTCGCGACGCTCAACTGCGCGGTCTTCTCCGACGGCACCTTCGTCTATGTGCCGAAGGGCGTGCGCTGCCCGATGGAGCTTTCCACCTATTTCCGCATCAACGCCGAAAACACCGGCCAGTTCGAGCGCACCCTGATCGTCGCCGACGAAGGCAGCTACGTCTCCTACCTCGAGGGCTGCACCGCGCCGATGCGCGACGAGAACCAGCTCCACGCCGCCGTGGTCGAGCTCGTCACGCTCGACGATGCCGAGATCAAATATTCGACCGTGCAGAATTGGTATCCGGGCGACGCGGACGGCAAGGGCGGCATCTACAATTTCGTCACCAAGCGCGCGCTGTGCCAGGGCCGCAACAGCAAGGTGAGCTGGACGCAGGTCGAGACCGGAAGTGCTGTCACCTGGAAATATCCGAGCTGCGTGCTGGCGGGCGAGAACAGCGTCGGCGAATTCTATTCGGTCGCGGTCACCAACAACCGCCAGCAGGCCGATACCGGCACCAAGATGATCCATCTCGGCAAAGGCAGCCGCTCGACGATCGTCTCGAAGGGCATCAGCGCCGGCCGCTCGGACAACACCTATCGCGGATTGGTGCGCGTCGGCCCGACGGCGGAGGGCGTGCGCAACTTCACCCAATGCGATTCGCTGCTGCTCGGCCCGGAGTGCGGCGCGCACACCGTCCCCTATATCGAGGTGCGCAATCCCAGCGCGCAGATCGAGCATGAGGCGACGACCAGCAAGATCAGCGACGACCAGCTCTTCTACGCAATGTCGCGCGGGCTCGATCAGGAAGCGGCGGTGGCGCTGATCGTCAACGGGTTTGCGAAAGAGGTGCTCCAGCAACTGCCGATGGAGTTCGCGGTCGAAGCGCAGAAATTGCTCGGGATTTCGCTGGAAGGATCGGTCGGATGACCGCCGCTGACGTTCTTGGCATACGCCATGTAGCGGAAGGCGATGCCGCCGAGCTTGCCGAATTGCTGAACGCAATCATTGCGCAGGGCGGCACGACTGCACTCGAACAGCCCTTTACACCCGAAGGGCTGGCGCAGGCTCATCTGACCGGACCGTCGGTGTATTGCTGCTTCGTCGCCGTCGATCCGAAAACCGGGCGGATCGAAGGCTTCCAGACGCTCGGGCATTCATCGTCGCTTACCGAAGGGATCGGCGACATCGCTACCTTCACCCGAATCGATGGCAAGCAGCGCGGCATCGGCACGGCGCTGTTCGCCATCACGCGCGCATGGGCTCGTGACCGCGGCCTTACCGCGATCAATGCCACGATCCGAGTCGACAATGAGGGCGGTCTGGCCTTCTACGACAAGCAGGGCTTCATCGATCACGATGTCAGCAAGGCCGTGCCGCTTCAGACCGGCACGCTCATCGACCGCGTCCACAAACGCTACGCACTCTAGGCAGACCGAGACCCGCTGACCGATGCTCCAAATCGAAAACCTCCAAGCCGAAATCGACGGCAAGCCGATCCTCAAGGGCCTCTCGCTCTCGCTCAACGCGGGTGAGGTGCATGCGATCATGGGGCCGAACGGCGCGGGCAAGTCGACGCTCGGCTATGTGCTGTCCGGGCGGCCCGGCTATGCGGTGACGGGGGGTTCGGTGAGGTTCCGCCCTTCATCCCGTCACCCCGGCCTTGAGCCGGGGTCCCGCTTCTCGGCGGCGTCGGAAGGAAGCGGGATCCCGGATCAAGTCCGGGATGACGGCCAGGGCGAACCGATCGACCTGCTCGCCCTCTTGCCGCACGAGCGCGCCGCCGCAGGGCTGTTCCTCGGCTTCCAATATCCGGTCGAGATCCCCGGCGTCTCCAGCCTCCAGTTTCTCCGCGAGGCGCTCAACGCGCAGCGCAAGGTGCGCGGGCAGCCGCCGCTGTCCGGCGCCGAGTTCCTCAAGCTCGCGCGCGCCCAGGCCGCCGCGCTCGGCCTCGATCCCGAGATGCTCAAGCGCCCGGTCAACGTCGGCTTCTCGGGCGGCGAGAAGAAGCGCGCCGAGATGGTGCAGATGGGGATCATCGATCCCAGGCTCGCGATCCTCGACGAGACCGACAGCGGGCTCGACATCGATGCGCTGCGCGCGGTCGGCGCGGGGATCAACACGATCATGCGGCGGCCCGACAAGGCGGTGCTGCTGATCACGCATTACCAGCGGCTGCTCGATTATGTCCGCCCCGATTTCGTCCATGTGCTGGCGGGCGGTCGCATCACGCGCTCGGGCGGGCCGGAACTGGCGCTGGAGCTGGAAGCGCACGGCTATCAGGAGATGGCGGCGTGACCGGCCTACCCTCACGTCACCCCGGACTTGATCCGGGGTCCCGCTTCCGGGCTGGTGATCGAGACAGCGGCACCCCGGATCAAGTCCGGGGTGACGGATCGGCCTCATGACCGCCCTCCCCACCCGGCGCGACGAGAGCTGGCGCTACAGCGATCTGGACGCGGTCGCGCGCGTCTGGCCCGTCGCCACGCATGCCCATGTCGTCGCGCCCGGCGAAAGCTTCACGCTCCCCATCCTGATCGACGCCGCCGACGATGCGGTGACGATCGAGGATCATGCGATCGAGATCGGCGCGGGCGGCCGCGCGCGGCTCGATGTCGCGATCACCGGCGGCAGGCTCGGCCGCGTCTTCGTCAAGGTCCGCCTCGCGGCTGGCGCGCATTTCGAACTGTCCGGCGCGATCGTCGGCGGCGGCAGGGAGACTCACGAGATCGTCACGCGCGTCACCCACGCCGAACCCGACGCCACCAGCGCGCAGACCGTCCGCGCGATCCTCGGCGGGCAGGCGACGGGCTCGTACCTCGGCAAGGTCGCGGTCGCGCGCGGCGCGCAGAAGACCGACGCGCGCCAGTCCGCCAAGGCGATGCTGCTCAACCGCGCCGCCACCGCCAACCTCAAGCCAGAACTCGAAATCTTCGCCGACGACGTCAAATGCGCGCACGGCGCGACGGTCGGCGAGCTCGATGCGCAGGCGCTCTTCTACCTCGCCTCGCGCGGGCTGCCGCCGTCCGAAGCCAAGGCGCTGCTGCTGCGCGCGTTCGTCGGCGGGCTGTTCGACGGCACGGCCGATGCCGAGCGGTTCACCGCCGCGATCGACGCCGCGCTGGAGCGGGTGCTGTGAGCGTCACCACGATCCTCTCCGGCACGGGGAGGGGGACCGCCGGCGCAGCCGGTGGTGGAGGGGGCTCAATGCCTAGCGCGACGCTGGCGGAGAGCCCCCTCCACCAGCCTGCGGCTGGTCCCCCTCCCCGTGCCGGGGAGGATCGGGCTTCACCGCTCGATGTGCTCGGCGATTTCCCCGCGATCCCGGCGGGCTGGGCCTATCTCGATACCGCCGCCACCTCGCAGAAGCCGCAGCCCGTGATCGACGCGATCACCCGCGCCTATGGCGAAACCTACGCCACCGTCCATCGCGGCGTCTACCAGCGCTCCGCCGACATGACGATCGCCTACGAGGCCGCGCGCGCGCGGGTGGCGGACTTTATCGGCGCGGGATCGGCCAACGAGATCGTCTTCGTGCGCGGTGCTACCGAGGCGATCAACCTCGTCGCGCAGAGCTGGGGCGGCTCGCGGCTTGAGGCCGGCGACCGCATCCTGCTCAGCCGCTTGGAGCATCACAGCAATATCGTACCGTGGCAGATGATCGCCGAGCGCACCGGCGCCGCGATCGACGTCTGCCCGCTGACCCCCGATCACCGCATCGACCTCGACGCGGCCGAGGCGATGCTGACGCCGCGGCACAAATTGGTCGCGCTCTCCCACGTCTCCAACGTGCTCGGCTCGGTGCTCGACGTGCGCCGCGCCGCCGATCTCGCGCATGGCGTCGGCGCGCTGCTGCTGGTCGACGGCTGCCAGGCGGTGCCGCGCCTGCCCGTCGATGTCGCCGCGCTCGGCTGCGATTTCTACGTCTTCTCGGGCCACAAGCTCTACGGCCCCACCGGCATCGGCTGCCTGTGGGCGCGGCCCGCGCTGCTGGAGGCGATGCCGCCTTGGCAGGGGGGCGGATCGATGATCGATCGCGTCTCGTTCGAACGTACCAGCTACGCGCCGCCGCCGACGCGGTTCGAGGCGGGCACGCCGCATATCGTCGGCGCGCTCGGGCTGCATGCCGCGATCGATTATGTCGAGGGCATCGGCCTGCCGGCGATCCACGCGCACGAAACCGCGCTCGTCGCCGCGACGCGCGATGCGCTGCGCGGGATCAACAGCGTCACCTTGTTCGGGCCGGAGGATTCGGCGGGGATAGTCAGTTTCGCGATGGAGGGGGTGCATCCGCACGACATCGGCACCATCTTGGACGAGGCCCAGGTCGCTATCCGGGCGGGACACCATTGCGCGCAGCCCCTGATGGAGGCGCTGGGCGTGCCGGCGACCGCGCGGGCGAGCTTCGGGGCGTATAACGGAATGGCCGATGTCGATGCGCTGGTGCGCGGGCTGGAGCGGGTGAGGCGGATTTTCGGATGAACGACGAACGCAAGCGCTGGATCGAGGTCGAGGAAGTGGACGAAGCACCACAGCCGCCGCGCGCGCGCGTCTCGGATGCCGAGGACGCGCCGCCCGCCGAACGCCCGCGCGACTATCTCGAAGGCTTCCTGGCGCCGCCGCCCGCGCCCTCCAACGGCGAGCCGGGCGGCGATCTCTACGAAGCGGTGATCGATGCGCTCAAGGAGATCTACGATCCGGAAATTCCGGTGAACATCTATGATCTCGGGTTGATCTATGGCGTCGACATCGGCGATGCCGCGCATGTCGAGGTATCGATGACGCTGACGACGCCCAACTGCCCCGTCGCCGAATCGATGCCCGGCGAGGTCGAGATGCGCGTCGGCGCGGTGCCGGGGGTGGGATCGGCCGAGGTCAACCTCGTCTGGGATCCGCCCTGGGATCCGCAGAAGATGTCCGACGAAGCCAAGCTCGAACTGGGAATGCTATAGCGTTCGGACCAAAGTGATACTTTGGTCCGGGGAAGGAAGAAGAGAATGGCCACCGCAACCCGCACCCGACCCGCCGCGCTCAACCTCACGCCGTCGGCCGAGGCGCGGATCGCCGCGCTGATGGCAAACGCGCCCGAGGGCACGATCGGCGTCAAGCTCTCGACCCCCCGGCGCGGCTGCTCGGGGCTCGCTTATTCGGTCGAACATGTCGGCGCCGCCGATCCGCTCGACGAGAAGATCGCCACCCCCGGCGGCGATTTCTACGTCGATGCCGGATCGGTGCTCTATCTGATCGGATCGACGATGGACTGGGTCGACGATGATTTCACCGCCGGCTTCGTCTTCCAGAATCCCAACGCCAAGGGCAGTTGCGGCTGCGGCGAGAGCTTCACCGTCTGATCCTCCCCTGCAAGGGGAGGTGGCGCGCGAAGCGTGACGGAGGGGGCTCTCGCCTAGAGCCTGTCCCGTCCAAGCCGAAACGTCACCCCGGCCTTGAGCCGGGGTCCCGCTTCTTCTCCAACGTCGGCAGACAGCGGGACCCCGGCTCAAGGCCGGGGTGACGAAACTTCGCGAGCTCCCTCCACCACGCTTTGCATGATCTCCCTCCCCTCACAGAGAGGATCAGAAGCTCAGCGAATATCTCAGCGCGGTTCCCAAATCGTTGCCCGCCGCCGCGAAATTGCCCGGCTGGCGGCGGAGGAAGAGGTTGGCGTCGATCCAGCCGCCCGCGATCCGCGTGCCGTAATTGGCCTCGATGTCCTGCTCCTGGCCCTGCGGCGTCAGCCCGATCCGCGCGGTGGAATAGCCGATCGCGCCGCTGGCATAATCATAGCTGGTCGGCAGCCACAGGTCGAAGCCGCCGCCGGTCACGCGCGGCGGCAGCGCGAGGCGCACTCCGAAGCGGCTGTCGCGGCCGAGATGCGTCAGGTCGAGCGCCGCCGATCGGCTGGCGATATCGCTCGCCAGCAATACGCCCGCGCTGGCGGTATGCGTCCAGCCCTGCCGCCATGCCGCGCGCAGGCTCCAGCCGTTGCCGATACGGTAGCGCGCTTCCATCCCGAAATAGCGCGTCGCAGCCCCGCTCCGCCCCATCGCGGAGGCCAGCCGCGCGCCGAGCACGGTGCCTTCCTCGATCAGCGTCGATGCCGATCCGATCAGCGTCAGCGCGCCGAAGCGCCGCTCGGCGCGCACGCCGGCCAGCGTGTAGGCGGGCGTCGCCGGATCGCCGCGCGCGACCGATCCCAGCGTGCCGCGCTCGGCGGTGAAGCCGATCGCCATCCGCCCATGGCTCTGCCGCGCGGCTAGGCTCATCGCCTGCTGGCCCGAGAAGCCCGGCGTCTCGTCGGGCGCGCGCGCGGCGAGGAAGCTGCCCGCCGGCGCATCGGGATCGATCCGCTGCGCCAGCGTCTGCCCGCTGGTCGCATAGGCCGCCGCCATCGTCAGGCGCGGGCTGATCCGCGCGACCATGCTGCTCGCCACCGGGCGGCGGCTGATCCCCTGGTCGAACCCGCGCCGCCCCAGCGCCAGCCCGTTCCACGGCGTGCCCCCGGCGGCGCTCGCCAGCGTCGTCGAGACAGACAGCGGCCCCAGCGCCAGATCGCTGGTGCGCAGATTGCCCGCGATGCCCTGCCGCAGCGGCCGCACCGCAGCGATCCGCGCGACGCCGTTCGCGACGTTCATCGTGAAGGCGCGGCCATAGCTGTCGAGCACCACCGCCTGCCCGGCCGACTGGCCCGTCACCTTGGCATCGCCCATCGCCGACGAAAGCGTCATCGTGTCGCCATCGGTGATCGGGATCGCGCTTCCCGCGAGGCTGGTCGTTCCCGCGGGCTGGAACGCCCTGGCGAGGTTGAGCAGGCCATGCCCGAAGACGCTGTCCACCCCCGACGCGCCCGCATCGGTCGCGGTGGAATATAGCAAAGCGACGATCTGCGCGGGCGTCAGGTTGGGGAAGGCCTGCCCGAGCAGGATCGCCGCGCCCGCGATCTCGGGGGCCGAGAAGCTGGTGCCCGAATAGAGATAGGCGGTGCCGTTCTGGTTGAACGCGCGCACCGCCGTGCCCAGCGCGGTCAGATAATAATCGCCGAACGTGCCTGCCTTGTTCGAGAAGCTGGAGATCGCGCCCGTCGAATCATGCGCGCCCGCGATGATCACCAGCCCGCGCGCATTGCCCGTGTTCGCGACCTGCGCGAACGCCTCGGGCTGCGCGTTCGCGTCGTTGCCCGCCGAGATGACGATGATGATTCCCGCCGCCGTCGCGCGGTTGACCGCGGCGGCGAGATTGGCGGGCATCGCATCCCCGCCCAGCGACATGTTGATGACCTTGGCCCCGTTGGTCCGCGCATAATCGACCGCGGTGGCAAGCGTGTTGCTGTTGAACGAGCAGCCGTCGGTCATCGCGCAGCTTCCCGCCGTATCGGTGCGCAGCACCAGCAGGTTGGCGTTGAACGCCACGCCCGTGATCTGGCTGCCGTCGCGCGCGGCGGCGGCGGTCGCCGCGACGGCGGTGCCGTGCCCGTCGACATCGGTGATATTGCCGTTGCCGCCGAAATCGCGGCTCGCCGAAAGCACGCGGCCGGTGAATTCGGTGCCGACCGTCGCGATTCCCGAATCGACGATCGCCAGCATCTGCCCGGTGCCGGTGTAGCCGGAATTATAGGCCGCGATCGCGCCCGAATCGACCGTCGCGTTGGAGCGCTGATATTCGGCATCGTTGTAGTTGATCGTCACGACGGGGGGCGTCGGCGTTGGCGTGGTCGGCGTTGGCGTGGTTGGCGTGGGAGTCGGCGTGGTCGGCGTGGTCGTAGCGATCGGGGTCGTCGAAGGCGCGTTGACGCCGCCGCCACCCCCGCCGCCGCATGCGGAGAGCATCAGCAGCGACGCCCCCGCCATCAGGCCCCGTCCTCGGCGAAGCGTCACACCTACCTTGACCATTGCATCGACCCCGTTTTGTCCCTCGATAGCAAAAATACGGTTAATTGTTGCCCCTATATTTCCATAGGGTTAGCGCGCCGCGATGATCGCCGCGCTTGCCCATGTCGAAGCCTGGATCTTCGATCTCGACAATACGCTCTATCCGGCGTCCTGCGATCTGTTCGGGCTGATCGATCGGAGGATGACCGCCTATGTCGCGCGGCGGACGGGGCTGGGGCCGGAAGAGGCGTTCGCCGTGCAGAAGCGCTATTTCCGCGACCATGGCACCACTTTGTCGGGGATGATGGCGGATCATGGCGTCGATCCGCACGAATTCCTCGCCGACGTCCATGCGATCGAGATGGACGTGCTCAGCGAGGATCGCCGCCTCGTCGATGCGATCGCGCGGCTGCCGGGGCGCAAGATGGTCTTCACCAACGGCGATTCGGCCTATGGGCGCGTGCTCGCGCGGCTGGGCCTGAGCGAAAGCTTCGAGGCGATCCACGACATCCACGCCTGCGCCTATCGGCCCAAGCCCTGGCCGGAAAGCTATGCCTCGATGCTCGCCGCGCTGAAGGTCGATCCCGCGCGCGCGCTGTTCGCCGAGGATATGGCGCGCAACCTGCGCCCGGCGAAGGCGCTCGGCATGGCGACCTTGTGGGTGGACAATGGCTCCGAGCAGGTGGAGGAGGCCGGCGCCGCCGACTTCATCGATTTTCGCACCGGCGATCTCGGCGGCTGGCTCGAAGAGATTTTGGGGGAGGGGCAGTGAGCGAACGGCTTGGCGCGGTGATCGAGGCGGCCTGGGAAGCGCGCGACACCTTATCCTTCGCGACGCGGGGCGAGGTGCGCGATGCGGTCGAGGCGGCGCTCGCCGGTCTCGATAGCGGGCGATTTCGCGTCGCCGAGAAAGGCGAGGGCGGCTGGCAGGTCAACCAGTGGCTGAAGAAAGCGGTGCTGCTGTCCTTCCGGCTCAACGATAATGCGCTGGTCGATGCCCCCATGGGCGGCCCGGCATGGGACAAGGTGCCGCTCAAATGGGCGGGCTGGGGCGAGAATCGCTTCCGCGACGCGGGCTTTCGCGCGGTGCCCGGCGCGGTGGCGCGGGCGGGCGCGTTCATCGGCAAGGGCTGCGTGCTGATGCCGAGCTTCGTCAACATCGGCGCCTATGTCGGCGAAGGCACGATGGTCGATACCTGGACGACGGTCGGCTCGTGCGCGCAGATCGGCCGCAACGTCCACCTTTCGGGCGGCGTCGGCATCGGCGGCGTGCTGGAGCCGCTCCAGGCCAATCCGGTGGTGATCGAGGACGATTGCTTCATCGGCGCGCGTTCGGAGGTCGCCGAGGGCGTGATCGTCGAGCAGGGCGCGGTGCTCTCGATGGGCGTCTACCTCGGCGCCTCCACCAAGATCGTCGATCGCGCGACCGGCGAGGTGACGGTGGGCCGCGTGCCGGCCTATTCGGTGGTCGTCCCCGGCACTTTGCCCGGCAAGCACGGCGGCCCGGGCCTCTATTGCGCGGTGATCGTCAAACGCGTCGACGCCCAGACCCGCGCCAAGACGGCGATCAACGAGCTGCTGCGGGATTGAGCGACCGTCATGGGATGCGCCCGTTCCCGTCTCCCCCGCTTGACCGCGCCCGCCACATCGTTAGCCTGACCTCCGGGAGTTGACGGGCGCGGGATCGGCGGCAGGCCGGCGGTGCGTGCGGGGATGGCTGGCGGGGCGATGATGCTTCGGGGAGCCTGCTGATGCCACTTTCGCGCCGTTCCTTCCTTTCCGCCGTCGGCTCGGCCGGCGGCTATGGCGCGGCCTTCTCGGCGATGCAGGCGCTGGGATTGCTCGCCACCGCCGAAGCCTCGCCTTTGCCCGCGCTGCCCGGCGATCATGGCAAGGGCCGCCGCATCGTCATCATCGGCGCGGGCGCGGCGGGGCTGACCTCGGCGTGGGAGCTCCGCAAGGCGGGCTACGACGTGCTGGTGCTGGAGGCGAACGGCCGCGTCGGCGGGCGCGCCTGGGCGGCCCGGCCCGGCACCGAGATCCGCTTCATGGACGGCACCGTGCAGCGCTGCGATTGGCAGCCGGGGCAATGGTTCAACATGGGCCCCGCGCGCATCCCCTCGATCCATCGCAACCTGCTCGGCTATTGCAGCGAGCTCAAGGTGCCGCTGGAGGTGGAGATCAACGCCTCGCGCTCGGCGCTGATGCAGGCGCCCGAGCTGAACGGCGGCAAGCCGGTGACGCAGCGCCGCGTCGTCTTCGATACCAAGGGCTATATCGCCGAGCTGCTGACCAAGGCGATCGACGGCCACGCGCTCGATCAGGCGCTGACCCGCGAGGACGTCGAGAAGCTCCGCGCTCTGCTCGTCGAGTTCGGCCAGCTCGACCCGGCCGGCAAATATAGCGGCGGCGACCGTGGCGGCTTCGCGGTCAATCGCGGCGCGGGGCCGGCGACCTCCAAATTCTACGATCCGCTCGCGTTGCACGAGCTGCTCGCCGCCGATCTCACCAAGGGCGAGTTCTACGAGGATCATATCGATTGGCAGGCGACGATGTTTCAGCCGGTCGGCGGGATGGACCAGATCTGGTTCGCCTTCCAGCGCGCGCTCGGCCCGATCGTCCGCACCAACGCGCCGGTGCAGGAGATCAGCAACACCGCCCGCGGGGTCCGCGTCGCCTACAAGGAAGGCGGCGTCACCAAGCTGATCGACGCCGATGCCTGCATCTGCACGATCCCGGTGAGCCAGATCAAAAAGATGCCCGGCAATCTCTCCCCGGCCACCAAGGCGGCCGCCGCCTCGATCCCGATCGGCGCCAATTACAAGATCGCCTGGCAGAGCCCGCGCTTCTGGGAGACGGACACCAATATCTACGGCGGCATCTCCTTCCTCAAGCGCGAGATCGATCTCGTCTGGTATCCGAGCTACGGGCTGTTCAGCCCGACCGGCGTGCTGCTCTCGGGCTTCGGCATGGAGGGGACGCCCGGAGAGGCGGAGCTCAATGCGTTCGGCAAGCTCCCGACCGCCGAGAAGTTCGCGCTCTCGCGCAAGTCGGTCGATATCCTCCATCCCGGGCGCGGCAAGCTGCTGGAAAAGCCGATCTTCATGAGCTGGCGGCAAATCCCCTATTTCGAAGGCGGCATCGCGGCGAACATGACCGGGCCCGGCGAGGGGCAGGGCGAGCTTCGGCCCGCCTACACCGCGCTCAACGCGCCCGACGGCAACGTCTGGTTCGCGGGCGATTATCTGTCGCGGATCGTCGGCTGGCAGGAAGGCGCGATCCTCTCGGGCCATCGCGCGATCGCAGAAATAACGGGCAAGCTTCCCGCGAGCAGCAAGCCATTGAAGGCCGCCTGAAGCAAGCGGTCGGCTTGACCGCCAGCGCCGCGCATCGGAAAGGGAGGCGCCCGCCGCTGCAAGGTTCCCGTCGATGCCGATCGAGATCAAGATGCCCGCGCTCTCGCCGACGATGGAGGCGGGCACGCTCGCCCGATGGCTGGTCAAGGAGGGCGACACGGTCAAGTCCGGCGACATCCTCGCCGAGATCGAGACCGACAAGGCGACGATGGAATTCGAGACGATCGACGAAGGCACGATCGTCAAGCTCGCGGTCGCCGAGGGCAGCGAAGGCGTCAAGGTCGGTACGGTGATCGCGCTGCTGGCGGGCGAGGACGAGGACGCCTCCGCCCCCCCGCCCGAGACCAAGGCGGAAGCGCCGGCCTCCGACGAGCAGCCCGAAGCCGCCGAAGCCAAGGCCGACGTCGCCGAGCAGACAGCCGCCGCGCCGCCTCATGCCGAAGGCGATCGCGTCAAGGCGAGCCCGCTCGCGCGCCGCATCGCCGCGCAGAATGGGGTCGATCTCGGCGCGATCAGGGGCTCGGGGCCGGCGGGGCGGATCGTCAAGGCCGACCTCGAGGACGCCGCGCCGGCGAAGGCCGCCGATCCAACCCCCCCGGCCGCG
>NZ_CAHJXD010000118.1 GCF_903644055.1 Sphingomonas bacterium
GAAGCGCCTCCCGTCGACGGAGCGCCCGCGCCAGCCGAGCCCGCCGCCGAGGCGCCCGCGCCCCGGCGTCGTCGCAAGGCCGCCGAGCCCGCGATCGCGACTCCCGTCGCCGAGACGCTGACCGAGGACGAGCCGGTCGCCGAACCGGCGGCGGAAGGGGAAGGGGACGGAAACGAATCGCCCCGTCGTGGCTGGTGGCAGCGGACGTTCGGGGCCTGAAACCGATGACGGCGGCGGCATGGGCCTTGCCTTGGCCGCCGCCTTCACTCTGCGTTCAGCGGCCGCGTCCGATCGCTCCCGCATGAGCCGCCCCGCGCTTCGCCGTCTCCGCCTGGCCTGCGCGGGTGCGATGGCGATGATAGTTGCCGCGCAGCCCGTGCTCGCGCAGTCGGTATTGCGCGACGCCGAGACCGAGAAATTCCTCAGCGATATTTCGGCGGGGCTCGCCAAATCGGCGCAATTGCAACCGGGCGCGCTCAAGCTGTTCCTGATCGGCGACAGCAGCGTCAACGCCTTCGTCGCCGAGGGGCAGGCGATCTACATCAACTCGGGGACGATCGAACAGGCCGATACGTACAATGAATTGCAGGGCGTGATCGCGCACGAGCTCGGCCATATCGAGGGGGGCGATGCCGCCCGCTCGGGCCTTGCCGGCGTGGCGGCGACGCGCGTCAGCCTGCTCTCCTTGTTGCTGGGGGCGGCGGCGATCGCCGCGGGCGCGCCCGAAGCCGGCATGGCGGCGTTCATGGCGGGCCAGAGCGCGGCCGAGGGCAAGATGCTCGCCTACAGCCGCCAGCAGGAGGGCAGCGCCGACGCCTCCGCCGTGCGCCACCTCAACGACGCGCACGTCACCGGCCGGGGGATGATCAGCTTCTTCTCCAAGCTCAAGCGCGAGGAATATCGGCTGACGCCGAGTTACACCAAGATCACCACCTTCGACGTCGATCATCCGATGACGCAGGATCGCGAGCAGGTGCTGCGCGATTCGCTCGAGAAATCGCCCTGGTGGAATACCCCGCTCGATCCCGCGTTGCAGGCGCGCTTCCTGCGGATCAAGGGCAAGCTGATCGGCTATATGGACGATCCGACGATCGTGCTGAACAAATATCCCGAGCGCGACCAGAGCCCGGCGGCGCTGTACGCGCGCGCCTATGCCTGGCATCGCGGCGGCTATCCGCAGCAGGCGGCGCGCGAGATCGACAAGCTCGTCGCGACATCTCCGCACGATCCCTATCTGCTGGAGCTCAAGGGCCAGGTGCTGCTCGAATCGGGGCATCCCAAGGAGGCGATCCCGCCGCTGCGCGAGGCGGTCGCCAATTCGGGCAACACGCCGCTGATCGGCTCGCTGCTCGGCCACGCCTTGGTCTCGACCGACGATCCCGCGAACCTCGCCGAAGCCTCGAAGGTGCTCAAGGTCGCGACGCAGCGCGATTATGAAAATCCGGATGCCTGGTACAATCTCGGGCTGACCTATGCGCGGCAGGGCGACGAGGCGCGCGCGCAGCTCGCCACCGCCGAGCAGCAGAGCCTCGAAGGCAAGCCCGGGCTGGCGCTGGCGAGCGCCGAGATGGCGATGCGCGGCATCCCGGCGGGCACCCCCGATTATCTCCGCGCGCAGGATATCGCGCTCACCGCGCGCGATGCCGCGCAAAAGAAGCGCAAGCGCTGATGAACGCCCGGTTGACCGCGCTGGTCGCGGCGGCGATCGGCCTGGGGGCGGGCGTCGCCGCGTCGCGCGCGATGGCGGGCGAGCCGCAGAATCGCGCGGCGATCGAGGCGATCGTCCACGATTATATCCTCGCGCATCCCGAGATCATTCCCGAGGCGATCGGCCGGCTCCAGCACCAGCAATCGGCGAGCGCGATCTCCACCGACCGCGCCGCGATCGAGACGCCGTTCGCGGGCGCCTGGGCGGGCAATCCCACGCCCAAGGTGACGCTGGTGATGTTCAGCGACTATAGCTGCGGCTATTGCCGCGCGAGCGCGCCGGATATCGAGAGGCTGCTCGCCGAGACCCCCGATCTCAAGGTGGTGTGGCGCGAGATCCCGGTGCTCGGGCCGCAGAGCGTGACCGCCGCGCGCGCCGCGCTGGTGGCGGCCAAGCAGGGGCATTATCTGCCCTTCCACCGCGCCTTGTTCGCCGCCGGGCGCCCCGACGACGCCACGGTGGCGCGCGTCGCCAAGGCGAGCGGGGTCGAGGCCGCCGATCTCGCCGGGCAGGGCAAACAAAAGGATATCGACGCCGAGCTTTCGGCCAACCTCAAGCTCGCCGCCAGGCTCGGCGTCGACGGCACGCCGGCGTTCGTGGTCGGTGACGAGATGCTGAGCGGCGCGGTCGGCCACGACGCGCTCAAGAAGGCGATCGATGCGGCGCGAAAAGGCTGAACGATGGCGGCGCGCGCGATCGGGCCGGTCGATGTCGAGGCGCTTAGCATAGCCGAGGCGGTTGCGATGATCGGCGGCGCGATCGTATCGCGCGAGCCCCGCATCTTCGCCTTCGCCAACGCCCACAGCATCAATCTCGCGCGCGACGATCCGGGGTTCGCCGAGGTGCTCAAGGGCATGACCGTGCTGAACGACGGCGTCGGCCTCGATCTATGGAGCAAGGCGATCCACGGCGCGCCTTTTCCGGCCAACCTCAACGGCACCGATCTGACACCTATCGTGCTGGCCGCGCTCGACAAGCCGACCAAGCTCTTCCTGCTCGGCAGCACCGATGAGGTCTGCCGTGCCGCCGCCGAGGCGATCGCGGCACGGTTCCCGATGGCGCGAATCGTCGGCCACCATCACGGTTTCTTCCCGGCTGCGGACGAGCCCGCGCTCGCCGCACGCATCCGCGCCGCCGGTGCCGATCTCGTGCTCGCCGGCATGGGCCAGCCGCGTCAGGAATATTGGGCGAGGCGCAACGCCGGGCCGACCGGCGCGGTGATCCTGTGCATCGGCGCCTGGCTCGATTTCGTCAGCGGCCGCATCGTTCGCGCGCCCGGACTCGTCCGCAAGCTGCGCTTGGAGTGGGTCTATCGGTTGATGCTGGAGCCCCGCCGGCTCGGCAGCCGCTACCTCGTCGGTAACGTCCGCTTCCTGTTCGCGCTCCGGAAAGCAACGCGGCGGCGCTGATTATCTTTCCTCCTTCTCGGGGAGGGAGTTAGTAAGCGTTGCGGTGGACGATCACGCGGAGCGTGCCCGCCAGGATCGAGATGTCGCGCCAGATCGTCCAGCCCGAAAGATATTCGAGATCGGCGGTGAGGCGGTCGGCGAGATCCTTGCGCTCGCGCGTTTCGCCGCGATAGCCGCGGACCTGCGCCAGCCCCGTGAGCCCGGGCTTGAGCGCGTGGCGCACCCAATAGCGCTCGTCCACCTCCCAGAACAATTCGTCGCCGGCGAGGCTGCCGAGCGCGTGGGGGCGCGGGCCGACGAGGCTCATGTCGCCGCGCAGGATGTTGAAGAGCTGGGGCAGCTCGTCGATGCTCGTCGCGCGGATGAAGCGGCCGACGGTGGTGACGCGATCGTCGTCCTTGCTCACCGATCGGTTGCCGCTCTTGTCGATGCGGTCGCTGCGCATCGAGCGGAACTTGTAGACGAGGAACAATCGGTTGCCGCGGCCGACTCGCGGCTGGAGGAAGAAGACCGTGCCGCGGCTGTCGAGCTTGATCGCCAGCGCGACCGCCAGCAGGACGGGCGAGAGGAAGACCAGCGCGGGCACGGTGATCGCCAGATCGAGCGTGCGCTTGGCGGCGCGGCGGCCGAGATCGAGCGGCGCGCAGGCGACGGCGAGCGTGTGCCGCCCGCTCATGCTGCCGATGCCGATCGGCCCGAGCCGATCGAGCTCGTCGGCGAGGATATAGCCGTTGACGCTCGATCCCTTGAGCAGCACCGACCAGACGTAGCGCCGCTCGGGCGGGCAGGCGACGACGACCCGATCGACCCCGCGCAGCCGCTTGGCGAGGCGGTTGAGCATGTGCGGATCGCTGGTGTCGGGGCGGAGATTGTCGCGCACCGTATCGAGCACGTGCATGTGCGGCGGCGCGACACATTCGACCTCGTCGCAGATCATCAGATCATAGACGAGCCGCATGCCCGTGCGCAGGCCGATATAAGCGCGGCAGAGATAGCGGCCCGACGCCAGCGTCAGGAAGGTCGCGGCGATCGCCACGCCCGATGTCATCCGCGACATATCCGACGCGACCTTCATGTAGAAGGCGAGGAAGATCACCGCGAACACCGCGAAGACATAAGCGAGCAAGGCGCGCGACAGCCCCGTCTGCACGTCCGACAGCACCTCGGCCGAATAAGCGTCGCTGTTGATCGCGATGCCGACGTAGAGCGGCAGCACGGCGGCGAACAGGTTGATCCCCACCGGCGACAGCGGATCGCTGAAGCGGATGAAGTTGCCGAGCAGGCAGCCCGCGAAGATCGCGAGGCAATCGACCACCAGGATCATGAAGCACAGCCGGATGCGCAGCGATTGAAGCTGCGCGGGATTCACCCGGCCGCGATCGCGGCGATCCCTGTCCTGGTCAGCCGTGGTGCCGTGCATCCGCTCGCCTGTACGCCAGATGGCGGGATAGGGATGTAAGCAAGTGCAACGCCCTTTCGAAACCGCTTTGCGGCATCTTTCCGCCGGCCCCCGCCGAACCTTCGCGTTCCGATCGGTGGGACAGCACGGAGGTCGCCTGATGTCAACGGGCGTCGATCCGCGATGGCCGTTGCGCGGCCGCGCGAAACCCGGCAGCGGGCGGATATGCGCGAGGAGCCCGAAGCCGAACCAGCGCCGCGTGGCGCCAGCCTGATCGGGCAGGTGCGGCTGCCGGGGATGCGGCTGCCGGATCGGCCGAGGCGGATGCTGCGATGGGCGGCGGCGGGCCTTCTGCTCGCGCTCGCGGTGGTGAGCCTGTGCGCTGCGCTGATCGCGCGCCGGGTGCGCGCCGAGGCGATCGGGATGCGCGATGCCGTCGCGCAGGCGGCCGTCGCGCGCGAGGCCGACAGGGAATCGAGATCGGAAGAGCACACGTCTGAACT
>NZ_CAHJXD010000119.1 GCF_903644055.1 Sphingomonas bacterium
TCGCGCCGCAGCACCAGCGCGAGATCGTCGCCATCCGCCGACCGCCCCGCCGCGATCGCCGCCGCCAATCCCCCCACCCGCAAGGCCTCCACCACCTCAGGCCGGCGCGCGATCAGGCGACGCAGGAACGGCGCGTTGCGCTCGGCGCGCGCGACCGCTTGATCGAGATCATGGGGGTGCAAAAGTGCCACGGAGTGGGTCATGTGCATTCAGCTTCGAAAAATCAGCAACTTCGGGCGCCTTGCGTCGTTATCCTTATCATGAGTTTATACGCGCAATTTGCGTCCGCGCCCGGCAGGGACGGTGACAAGAAAGCGGTGACGGTGCCGTTGCCGAGCGCGCACGCCGGTATCGCCGCCGCCTTGCGATCGAGCTACGAAGCGCTGCCGATGGAAGATCAGTTCGCGCGCCTGCTTGCCCGGATCAAATAGCGCCGGGCGTCAATGCCCGCGGCTGAGTTCGTCGACCTGCCCCATGATCGCCTGAAGCGCGGTCTGCTCGCCGGGGTTCTTCTCCTGCGAACGGCGCGAGGGCAGGTCCCCCCCGCTCATCAACTGTTCCAGCGCGACGCGCCCGCGCGCGACGCGGCTCTTGATCGTGCCCACCGCGCAGCCGCAGATTTCGGCGGCTTCCTCATAGGCGAAGCCCCCCGCCCCGACGAGGATCAGCGCCTCGCGCTGCGGCTGGGGGAGATGGAGCAAGGCGCGCTGGAGATCGCCGAGATCGACATGGCGATCCTGGCTGGCAGGTGCCGCGAGGATCTTGTTGGCGGTAAGATCATCCCATTCGCCCTTGAAGCGGGCGCGACGCATCTGGCTGAGAAAAAGGTTGCGCAGGATGATGAAGGTCCAGGCGCGCATGTTGGTGCCGGCCTGGAAGCGCTTGCGCGCCGCCCAGGCCTTGAGCAGAGTTTCCTGGACGAGATCGTCGGCCAGATCGCGATTTCCGGAAAGCGAGCGTCCGAACGCGCGCAGATGCGGGATGACGCGCCCCAGTTCGACGCGAAAATCCTCGTCCGAGAGCGCGACATGCTCGACCGGTACGTCCGGCTCCTGCTCGTCAATTTCGCTCATAAATCGAAGACTTCCCCGGCCAGCGCGGCCCGAAGGCCCCGGCACGAAATGGACCCGGCAAGGCCCTACCGCAACCCATGCCCGTCAAACTCTTATCGCCAGACCATGAGAATGACGATGAACAGGATCACGACCAGCGCGAGCGAGATGGGCAGAACGTAACGCGTGACATGGTTGGAGGAGCCGCCCCGCGCCTCCGTCCGGGTAAGATGCACATCCTCTTCCTTATCCGCCACGGGCCGCTCCACGATCGTTGCAGGGGCACAACGGACCCTGCCCGATCGGGTTCCCGCCGATCAGGCGGGGATGGTGGCGATGTTGAAGAACAGCGCCTGGCTGATCGCCGCCTTCACCGTGGACCGCTGGAAGGGCTTGGTGATCAGGAAGGTCGGCTCGGGCCGCTCGCCCGTCAGCAGCCGTTCGGGAAAGGCGGTGATGAAGATCACCGGCACCGCGAATTCGGCGAGGATATCCTTGACCGCATCGATCCCCGAACTGTCGTCGGCGAGCTGGATATCGGCGAGCACCAGGCCGGGCCGATGCGCCAGGGCCTGGCTGACCGCCTCGTCGCGCGTCACCGCGACGCCGGTGACGTTGTGGCCGAGATCGCGGACGATCGTCTCGAGGTCCATCGCGATGATCGGCTCATCCTCGATGATCAGCACTTCGGCCCGGGTCTGGCGTTCGATCTCCTCGATCGCTTCGCGCACCAGGGCATCGACCTCGGCGGCCCCGGCATCGATCAGATAGCCCGCATCCTCGGGCGTGAAGCCCTCCATCTGGGTGAGCAGCAGCGCCTGGCGCGAGCGCGGCGTGATCTGCGCGAGCCGCGCATCGGCGATCGCGCCGGTATCGCCGACATCGGCATCGCTGCGATCGCCCGCGTTGGTCGAGCTCCAGATGCGCTGGAAGGTGCGATAGAGGCCGAGCCGCACATCGACGTCGCGGGGAAAATCCTGCTGCGCGGCCACGATCGCCTCCAGCGTCGCACGAACATAAGCATCGCCATGCTGCTGCGTACCGGTCAGCGCGCGCGCATAGCGGCGCAGGAAAGGCAGGTGGGGAGCGAGGTCTTGGCCGAGCGTCATGATTGATCGATACTCCTGATCGTTTCCGGGTAAAGCGGCACAGAATGGCAAGCGGAGGAATACCCCTGCGGCAACGCAAAGGATACCAATATCCGGCCGGAACAAGCCCCCAAATTATCGCTCCGCGGCTGGAACAATCGGCCCGCCTTTTTGTTTCACGCCACGCGTCACTGCATAACCGCAAAAAACCGCCGTGCCGCGCCCATGTATCGATCGATCGATCGCCGCTTGCCGTGCAAAGACTTTGATGGGGGTTTCCGGGCTTGGTCGTTGAGAAGAAAGGGCGCGAGGTGAAGCCGGGTTCCGGCGCGGCTCCCCGGAAGAATTCCCCTTTGCCGGTTGCGCAATCCCACATCGCGGGATCGCTGCGCACCGCCTATGAAGAGACCGTGCGCGAGCAGGTGCCGCAGGAATTTCTCGATCTGCTCGGTAAACTTTCGTGAACGCCGCTGCTCCGCGATAGGCATGGCGCTTTCGCCCCTCTAAGCGTTCAGCGACGATGATGGCGCGGTTTTCAAGCGGCACGAAGATGCTGTTCATCATGACCGCGGCTCTGATGCCGCTGGGCCTGATCGCGCTGTTCGCCTCGATCCAATCCGCGCACATCAAAAGATTGCAGCATGAGGCCGACGCTCAGCTCGTCGCGACCGCGGAGGCGCGCCAGATCGATCTGCTGCTGATCCGCGTCGCCAACGTCGCGCGTTTTACCGCCGGGGCCGCGGCCGAAAGGGCCGATCGCTGCGCCGATCTGATCGCCGAGGCGCAACGGCTGGCGCGGATGGAGGCACGGCTCGCGGTCTTCGCCCCGAACGGCCTGTTGCGCTGCGCGACCCCGGGCTTCGCGGCGAGAGGCCTGCCCGCGCCGCGCGGCAATATCGGGCTCGATCTGCTGATCCTCAACGATCCGGGCGGCGGGGTGCGCTTCAGCGTCGCCGCCGGCGACGGCGGTTATGGCGTCGGCGAGATTTCGGCCCCCGAGCTGCGCCGCGCGGCCGGGTTCGCCGACCAGGACCAGGGCATCGCCTTGCAGCAAGGCGAGGCGAAGCTGGTCCTCGCCAGGACCAAGAAGCGCCTGCCGCTCGATCAGCGCATCACGGTCGACGCGGCGATCGCCGGCGGGCAGGCGAGCCTGACGCTCGTCCAGATCATCAGTACGATCAGCGCGGTCGAGCTGCTGCTGATCCTTCTCCCGCTGCTGATGTGGGCGGCGGCGGCGGCGATCGGCTGGATCGTGATCAAGGAATTGCTGCTGCGCCCGCTCGCCCAGCTCCAGCGCGCGGTCGCGGCGGCGAGCAATGCCGAAGGGCCGTTCACGATGCCGCGTCTGCAAACCCCGGCGCTGGAAATCCAGACGCTCGGCGAGGCGTTCGGCGCGGCGACCGAGCAGATCGCGCATCGCGAGGCCGAGCTGGAGGAAGGTCTGCGCAGCCAGGTATTGCTGACGCGCGAGGTCCATCATCGCGTGAAGAACAACCTCCAGGTCGTCGCCAGCCTGATCAATCTCCATGCGCGCGGCGCCAAGGGCGAGGTCGCCGGCGCCTATGCGACGATCCAGCGCCGCGTCGATGCGCTCGCCGTGGTCCATCGCAACCATTATGCCGAGCTGGAGCAGAATCGCGGCGTCGCGTTGCGATCGATCCTTTCCGAGCTCACCGCCAACCTTCGCGCGACCGCGCCCGCGTCTGCCGACGGGCTTTCCATCACGCTGGATATCATCCCCGTCCACATCAGCCAGGATACGGCGGTGCCCGTCGCCTTTTTGGTGACCGAGATCATCGAACTGCTGATCGATCACGCGCCCACGGCTTCGGCGCGCGTCACCGCGACGGCGCTGGCGTCCGACAAAGCGGTGCTATCGGTTGCCTCGAAAGCGCTGGTCGATCCGGCCGTGACCGGAAGCGCCGGGCACGAAGACTTCCAGCGCATCGTGACCGGCCTGTCGCGCCAGCTTCGCGCGGCGATGGAATTCGATGCGGTCAACGGCTGTTACGCGATCGCGATCCCTATCATCCCCGAGGAAGAGGCGATCGCCGAGGCGCCCTAAATTTTTTGGGACGGTTGGAACCCGTGGCACGATAGGCCGTTTTTCCCTTCGGATAGCGACCTTTTGCCCCCCCGCTCTCGCTGTCCACAGAAATGGGCCCGGACGCGTTATACCTCCCCCCGGTAACGCCTCCGGGCCCAAAATCTTTTTAGCCCGCCGCTCCACCCGATGGCTCGATGAAGATCGAGCAGAGCGCATTCGCATCCGATAGGGAACATGCCTCCCGGCCGCGCATTGGCATGATGGTGCGCCGTCCGTGGCGCTCGCCCCTTTTCGAGGAAGCAGATATGGTACGCAAAGGTCTCGGGCTTGCGCTGGTCGCAGCCGCTCTGATGGTTTCGGCCTGCAACACGGTCGCGGGCGCCGGCAAGGATGTCTCGTCGGCCGGTAAGGCCGTCACCAACGCCGCGCAATAATCTGAGCGATCGGAGGGGTGCCGCCCGCAAGCGGCACCCTCATACCGCCGGAAGCTGCGCCTCCGGCTCGTCCTTCTTGCGCCGGCGTTCGGTGAACCAGATCCCGATCAGCGCGAGTTCGTAGAGCAGGATCAGCGGCACGGCGAGCAGGATCATCGATCCAAGATCGGGCGGCGCCAACAAGGCGGCGACCGCCGTATTGGCGACGATAGCATAGCGGCGGAAGCCGACCAATTGCTTACGCGTCACCAGCCCCGCTTTCTCCAGGATCATCAGCAGCACCGGTACGAGGAAGGCAATCCCGAAGCCGAACAGGAATTGCATGACCAGCGCGAGATAGCTGGCGATCGACGGCATGGCCTCCTGCCGGATGCCGCCGAGATTGCCCTGAAACCCGAGCAGGAAGTGCAGCGCCATCGGGATCGCCACATAATAAGCCAGCGCCGCGCCCGTCAGGAACAGGACAGGCGTCGCCAGCAGGAACGGCAGCAGCGCGTTGCGCTCTTTCTTGTAGAGGCCGGGGGCGACGAACTGCCACAATTGGTTGGCGATGATCGGGAAGCTCAGCATCAGCGCCGCGAAGAAGGCGACCTTCATCTCGACGAAAAAGGCCTCGAACATCTGCGTATAGATCAGGCGGTTCTGGCCGGCGCGGACCAGCGGCTGGACGAGGAAGCCGAAGATCGGCCGCGCGAAATAGAGGCAGATGCCGAACGCCACCGCCAGCGCCAGTATCGACCAAAGCAGGCGCCTGCGCAGCTCGATCAGGTGATCCAGCAGCGGGGCACGGCTTCCCTCAAGCTCATTTTCACTCATGGCGCGCGTCTCGCGGGCGTTGGCAGAGGCAGTTGGGGGGCGGCTTCATCCTCGGCAGCCTCAGGCTCGGAGGCTTCCGGGTGGGCAGCGGCCGGCTCGACGGGCATGGCCTCGGTGGAGGCGGCGAGCATCGCTTGATGCGCGTCGTCGGCCTCCTCGGGCGGAGCCGCCGTGGGATGCTCGGCCATGATCCGCGCATTTTCCGCCGCCCAGCGCTTCTCCATCTCCTCCATCTCCGATTGGCGAACCATCTCGTCGAAGCCCGCGCGGAAATGGCGCGCCATGCCCTTGGCGCGGCCGACCCACTGGCCGACGATCCGCATCACGCGCGGCAGATCCTTGGGACCGATCACCACCAAAGCGACGATCGCGACCAGCAGATATTCCGAGGGCTCGATACCGAACATGGCAGGCGCCTTAGAATGGTTTCTGCGTCATTGCATCGCCCGAGTGCGGCGCCGCCACACCAACCGTCATGCCAGCGAAAGCTGGCATCTCCTGCCATCCGGACGCCACGGCCGCCTCATAAGATCCCAGCTTTCGCGGGGATGACGGATTTCCGAGGGTATACATCAGATCCGGCTGGCGAGCAGTTTATCGATCTTGCGACCGTCCATATCGACAATTTCGAAGCGCCACGCGCCCTCGCGGAAATGTTCGCCTTCCTTGGGAAGATGCTTGAGCACCGACAGCGCGAAGCCGGCGGCGGTCGCGAAATCGCGATCCTCGGGCAATTCGATGCCGAGCTGTTCGGCAAGCATATCGGCCGAGGCCGAACCCGCGACGAGCCAGCTCCCATCGTCGCGCTGGATCAGCGGCGCGCTGTCGTCGCCCGCATCCGAGGCGAAGGTGCCGGCGATCGCCGCGAGCAGATCGACCGGCGTCACCAGCCCGTCGAAATGGCCGTATTCGTCGTGGACGAAGGCGACGGGCACCTCCGATTCGCGCAGCACCTGGAGCGCGTTCATCGCATCCATCTGATCGGGCACGACCTGGACGGGATGGACCAGCTCGAGGATCGGCGGCAGCGGACCCGCGAGCGTCGCGGCGAGCAGATCGCGCGCCTCGATCACCCCGATCAGCGCATCGACCGAACCATTGCCGACCGGCATGCGGCTGTGCGGCATCGTCAGCAGCCGCTTGCGAAGCGCGGCGGGATCGGCGGTGGCATCGATCCATTCGACCTGCGGGCGCGGGGTCATCACCTCGCGCACCGGCCGATCGGCGAGCCGCACCACGCCCGAGATGATCGCGCGCTCGTTCTCCTCGATCACGCCCGCGCTGGAGGCCTCGGCGACGACCAGATGGAGTTCCTCGGCGGTGACGCGATCCTCGCGGTTGCGATCGAGGCCGAGCAGCCGGAAGATCGACGCGCTCGATCGATCGAGCAGCCAGACGAAAGGCGCCGCGATCCGCGATAGCCACAGCATCGGCCGCGCCATGAACGCCGCGATCGGCTCCGGACCGCGCAGCGCGATCTGCTTGGGCACGAGTTCGCCGATCACCAGGCTGAGATAGGTGGTGGCGACGATGACCAGTGCGAACCCCCAATGCGCCGCGGTCTCCGCCCCGAGGCCGAGCGATTGCAGCCGCAGCCCCACCGGCCCGCCGAGCTTCTCGCCCGAGAAGGCGCCGGCGAGGATGCCGATCAGGGTGATGCCGGTCTGCACGGTGGAGAGGAACTTGCCCGGATCGCCGGCGAGCTGAAGCGCGATCCGCGCGCCCTTCCGCCCCCGCCGCGCCATCGCCTCCAGCCGCGGCTTGCGCGCCGAGACGATCGCCAGTTCCGACATCGCGAAGACGGCATTGACCAATATCAGCGCGACGATGATCGCGAGATCGAGCCAGGGAAAGGGTTCGAGCGGGGGAGCAGAGGGTGTCATTACAGCGCTGTGCGGCAACATATCGCCGTAACCGCGCGACTGGGCAAGTGTGCCGCCGACCGGTGGCCGCGAAAGGTAGGGTCGGATGCGACCTACAGGGCAAGCGGAGAAGATCCTCCCCTGGCAGGGAGGTGCTGGCGAAGCCAGACGGAGGGGTGACACGCTATCCAGAGGGCGACACCCCTCCGTCATCGCTGCGCGATGCCACCTCCCCTTGCGGGGGAGGAACGGGGTTATGCTCGAATCGACGCTAGGTTCTGTCCTGTTCAAGCCGAACCGTCACCCCGGCCCTGAGCCGGGGTCCCGCTTCTTATTCAACGTTGGCAGGCAGCGGGACCCCGGCTCAAGGCCGGGGTGACGTGAGTTTAACTTCAACAGGACGGACTCTAGGTTGCCTGGGCGAAGCGCAGCGCGACGCGCTCGACGCCCGCCAGCGCACTGGGGCTGGCCTCGATCAGCACGCGGCGATGGTCGCTCTTATCGCGGCGGCGGCTGACCAGCCCCTCGCGCTCCATCGCCGCGACGTAGCGAAGCCCCGTCGTCGCCGGCACATTGGCGGCGATGCACAGGCTGGAGACGGAGATGACCCGCCCGGCGCTGTGCGCGTCATAAAGATCGAGCAGCATATCCCAGGCGGGATCGCGAAAGAGATCCGTATCGAATATCTGACCCCGGCAGGCGCGTGCCTTGAGTTCGGCGCGGACGAACTGCGTGACGGTCGATACGCCCGGATTGTCCGAAAGCACCGCTTTCAGGCAGCGCCCCAGCGCCTCGTCGACCCGGGTGCGAAGCTCCGGCGACTGCAACGCAATCTCTTTCAACGTCGTGAGCTTATCTTCGACCGAATCGGACAAATCTGCAAAACCGCCGTTCACGGAAATGTCGTGCCCGATTCCCGCCCGATCGCGACGCTACGACTCATCCCTTTCGGTTCGAACCAGGCCGCGACTGCACCAATTCGGTTGGATCTCGAACGTCCGGCCGGCACGTGCGGGGCTTACGCAAACGTGTCGCGCATCCGATCGCTCGAATTGCCCCCGGCCTGCCTTCGCGGTAACGCCGCCCGATGAACGATCTGAGCCCTGCCGCCGTCCCCACGGCACCGGCGCACGACATACGCGGGCTGGCGATCGTCTCGATCGCCAAGAGCTACGATCGCCGCCAGGTGCTGCACGACGTGAGCCTCGATGTCGCGCGCGGCGAGGTGGTGGGGCTGCTCGGCCCCAACGGCGCGGGCAAGACGACCTGCTTCTATTCGGTGATGGGGCTGGTGAAGCCGGATGCCGGGCGCATCCTGCTCGACGGCAACGACGTCACCGGGCTGCCGATGTACCGCCGCGCGATCCTGGGGCTCGGCTATCTGCCGCAGGAAACCTCGATCTTCCGGGGGTTGACGGTCGCGCAGAATATCAGCGCGGTTCTGGAGATTTCGGAACCCAACAAGCAGGCGCGCGCCGAACGGCTGGAATCGCTGCTCGCCGAATTCCATCTCGAACGGCTGCGCGATGCCGCCGCGATGGCGCTTTCCGGCGGCGAGCGGCGACGCTGCGAGATCGCGCGAGCGCTAGCCGCCGATCCTTCGATCATGCTGCTCGACGAACCGTTCGCGGGGATCGATCCGATCTCGATCAGCGATATCCGCGAGTTGGTGAGGGATCTCAAGCGCCGCGACATCGGGGTGCTGATCACCGATCACAACGTCCGCGAGACGCTCGATATCGTCGATCGCGCCTGCATCATCTACGATGGCCGCGTGCTCTTCCAGGGTAGCCCCGCCGACCTCGTCGCCAACCAGGAGGTGCGGCGGCTTTATCTCGGCGAGAGCTTCGCGCTGTAGCGATGCCAGTTGCCCGCGCCGGACTTTCGTACGCGCCGGGCGCCCTTCTTTTTCCATTCGTCCCGGCGCCTCTTTCATGAGCCTCGCGCCACGCCTCGATCTGCGCCAGTCGCAATCGCTGGTGATGACGCCGCAGCTCCAGCAGGCGATCAAGCTGCTCGCGCTCTCCAACCTCGAAATCGAGGCGTTCATCGCCGAGGAAATGGAGAAGAACCCCCTGCTCGCGAGCGGCGGCGCCGAAGACGGCGATGCGCCCGCCGAGCCCGCGCCCGACGCTGCGCCGAGCGACGACGCCTTCGCCGAACCCCGGACCGCCGACGAGCTGATCGCAAGCGGCGACGCCACCGCCGATGCCCCGCTCGACGTGGATTATGATAGCGAGACCTTCCACCACGACAGCCCATCGGATGGCGGCGGCGGCATGGACGGGTTGGCAGGTGCCGCGCCCGAAGACGGCTTCGACTTCGATGCGATCGCCGGCGATGCGCCATCGTTGCGCGACCATCTTCTCCGGCAGGCGGGGGAGCGGCTCGACGGCATCCCCCTGATCGTCGCCGGACACATCATCGACCTTATTGACGAAGCGGGCTATTTCACCGAACCGCTCGACGATATCGCCCGCCGCCTCGGCGTGCCCGTGGCACAGGTCGAGCAGGTGCTGGGGGTGATCCAGAGCTTCGATCCCGTCGGCGTCGGCGCGCGCGATCTCGCCGAATGTCTCGCGCTGCAGGCCAGGGAGGTCGATCGCTACGACCCCTGCATGGCGGCGCTGATCGCCAACCTCGACATGCTCGCCAAGGGCCAGCTCGGCCCGCTGCGGCGGATCTGCGATGTCGACGACGAGGATCTGGCCGACATGATCCGCGAGCTGCGCGGCTACGATCCCAAGCCCGGCCTGCGCTACGGCGGCGAGCCGGCGGCGCCAGTCTCGCCCGACATCTTCATCCAGCGGACGCGCGGCGGCTGGTCGATCGAGCTCAATGCGGCGACCCTCCCCCGCGTGCTGATCGACCGGCGCTATCACGCCGAGCTCGCGGGCGCGCCCGCCGACAAGGCCGCCAAGGCATGGCTGAGCGATTGCGTGACCAGCGCCAACTGGCTGGTTAAGGCGCTCGACCAGCGCGCGCGCACGATCATCAAGGTCGCGACCGAAATCGTGAAACAGCAGGAAGGCTTCTTCCTCCACGGCGTCAGCCAGCTCCGACCGCTGACGCTGCGTACCGTCGCCGACGCGATCGAGATGCACGAATCGACCGTCAGCCGCGTCACGTCGAACAAATATCTGTCGTGCGCACGCGGGCTTTACGAGCTCAAATATTTCTTCACGAGCGGCATCGCCTCGGCCGACGGCGGCGAGGCGATCTCGGCCGAGGCGGTCAAGAGCGAGATCGCCAGGCTGATCGCCGCCGAGGGCGACGAGATTCTTTCCGACGACAAATTGGTCGAACTGCTCAACGCCAGGGGCTTCGATCTCGCGCGGCGCACGGTCGCCAAATATCGCGAGGCGATCGGGCTCGGCTCTTCGGTACAGCGAAGGCGCGCGCGGGCGTTGCGTTAGAATATGTAGAGGCTGCCGGTTCAAGCTGAAACGTCACCCCGGCCTTGAGCCGGGGTCCAGCTTCTTCTTCAACGTCGGCAGGCAGCGGGACCCCGGCTCAAGGCCGGGGTGACGAGAGTTCAACAGACTCTAAGCCGCCAAGGGCAGCGCGGTCGGCCCGCGCACCTGCCCGGAGGCGACCATCGGCACCTCGTCGCACGCGAGCCGATAGTTCGGGAACCGCGCGAGCAGCGCCTGCAACGACGCCTCGCCCTCGGCGCGCGCGAGCATCGCGCCGAGGCAGAAATGGATGCCCCTTCCGAAGCCGATGTGGCGCGACAGCGTCGCCGGATCGCGATGGATGTCGAACCGATCCGGATCGGTGAACATCCGCTCGTCGCGATTGGCCGAGCCGATCACGATCAGCAGCCGCGATCCCGCCGGGACGATCACGTCCTGCACCGGATAATCGACCAACGTCGTCCGCGCGAGCGCCTGGACCGCCGAATCGTAGCGCAGGGTTTCCTCGACCGCGCGTGCCGCCAGCGCCGGATCGGCCGCCACCTCGGCGCGCTGACCGGGATTATGCGCGAGCGCGACGATCATGTTGCCGACCAATTGCCCCGTCGTCTCGTTGCCGGCGACCAGCAGCAGGCGGGCGAAGCCGACCAGTTCCTCATCGTTCATCGCCTGGCCTTCGTCGCGCGCGCGGACGAGCAGGCCCAGCATATCGTCCTTCGGATCGGCGCGTTGCGCCGCGATGTGCCAGACGAGGAATTCGTGAAGCTCCTGGCTTGCGCGCCGTGCGCGATCGATCGTCGGCGGGTTGTTCAGATCGCGCTGCACGAGATGTTCGGACCAGAGGCGGAACTTCGGCACATCGGCGCGAGGCACGCCGAGCAGCTCGGCGATCGCGATCGCCGGCATCGGGATGCTGAGATCGCGCGCGAGATCGCACGCCGCCGGATCCAGCGCATCGACCAGCTCGCCCGCGATCTCGCGGACGCGCTCGAACAGCCGCGCCATGTGATTGGTGCGGAAGGCGCGCTTGACGATATCGCGCAGTTCGCCGTGCCGCGGCGGATCCATCGTGATGAGTTCGGGATGAATGTCCGGCGGCAATCCCTCAAGAGTGATCCCCTCCGCCGAGGACAGCCGGCCCCAGTCCTGGAACGCCGCCCAGACATCGGCGTGGCGGGTGATCGCATAGAAATCATGCTCTTCGTTGCGAAACACCGGCGCCTCGTCCCGGAGCCGGCGATAGACCGGATAGGGATCGCGATGGAGCAAGGGAGAATAAGGATCATAGAATATATCCGACATGCAACTCTCCGAGCTCATTTGCTCCCAAGATACACGCCGCGCGGCATCGGGAAATGGCATTCGGCAGGATTATAGGGCGATGTCGGCAGGGCTCGGCTTACGAAATCACGCCCGACCGTAACAAAAGCGTCAGGACAATTGGGGAGCGCGCGCCGACGCAAGTCTTTGTCGCGGTTCGTCAAGACGCTCGCCACCACCGGGGCATGTTGAGGGACCGCCGCAGAGGATCAATGATGAGCACCGCCAATCAGGCCGACAAGCCGATCATCGAAGATGACGCATTCCTCGCCCACATCGTCGAGGATGTCGGGCTGGTCCAATTGCTCTGCTCGGCGGTTCACATGACCGGCAGCCTCGCGATCATCCGCGGCGTCGCCACCAAGCCGCCGGCCTATAATGGCGACGGCAGCGGCGGCGTGCCACCCGAACAGGCGGCGGAGCTTCGCACGCGCGCGCTCGCGGCGATCAAGGCATGGCGCGATGCGGGCCAGCCGGAACCTTACCGGCCGACCGATGCGGAGATCGGCGAGATGATCGATTTCCTCGTCGGCACCAGGCTGGGCGAAGCCTATACCCCGGTCATCAAGGACGAGATGGGCTATGACGGCGATACACGCGAATATCGGTGGCCGAAGCCGGTCGACGATGCCCGCAAGCACGCCAATCCCGTGCTCGTCATCGGCGGCGGAATGTCCGGCCTGCTGATGGCGTTTCGCCTTCGCCAGGCGGGCATTCCGGTGAAGGTGATCGAGAAGAACAAGGGGATCGGCGGCACCTGGCACGAGAATCGCTATCCCGGCTGCCGCGTCGACGTCGCGAGCCACAGCTATTCCTTTTCGTTCATGCAGGATTACCGCTGGCCGACGCTCTATTCGCCGCAGCCCGAGCTCGAGCGCTATTTCAACATTTTCGTCGATCGGTTCGGACTGCGCGATGCGATCGTCTTCGATACCGAGGTGGTGCGCGCCGATTATGACGAGACGGCGCACCGCTGGGCGGTGACGATGCGAGGGCCCGATGGCCGCAGCCGGATCGAGCAGGCCCGGTCGCTGGTCAGCGCGGTGGGGCAGCTCAATCGCGGCAAGATTCCCGATCTGTCCGGCCTCGAAAGCTTCGCCGGACCCTATTTCCATACCTCGCAGTGGCGCAGCGACGTCGCGCTGGCCGGCAAGCGCGTCATCGTCGTCGGCGCGGCCGCCACGGGCACGCAGGCGATCCCGCAGATCGCCGCGACCGCGGCCCACACCACGATCTTCATGCGCAGCTCGAACTGGATGGCGGTACATCCCGAATATACCCGCGACGTCCGCGCCAGCGAGCAATGGGCGCTGGATCACCTGCCTTATTATGCGGGCTGGCAGCGCACGCTCTATTTCAACTGGCCGTTCGATCTGACGCCCAGCCGGTTCAAGATCGATCCGGACTGGCAGGGCGCGCCGCCGGGCAAGCTATCGACCAGCGCCGCCAACGAGATGAGCCGCGTGCGGCTGACCGAGGGGCTGGAGAAATTCCTCGCCGACACGCCCGAGCTGATCGACAAGGTCGTGCCCGACTATCCCCCCTACATGAAGCGGCCCAACGTGATCGACGGCAGCTTCCTGCGCGCGCTTCAGAGGGACGATGTCGATCTCGTCACCTGCGGGATCGAAAGGGTCGTGCCGAACGGGATCGTCGATGCCGAGGGGGTGTTGCACGAGGCCGACGCGATCGTCTTCGCGACGGGCTTCCACACGCAGAAATTCCTCTTCCCGATGGAGATCCACGGGCGCGGCGGGGTGGCGCTCAACGAATATTGGGATGACGAGCCGGGCGGGCTCTACGGCATCGTCGTCCCGCACTTTCCCAATTTCTACATGATGTACGGGCCCAACACGAACCTCGGCTTCAACGGCACCTTGATCTTCAATTCGGAATGCCAGGCCCGCTACATCATCGCCAATATCGGCCGGATGATCGCAGACGATCTCGACGAGATCGAGGTGCGCGAGGACGTCTATCAGCGCTACAACGACAAGGTTCAGGGCGAGCTCAAGGATTTCGTCTGGACGCTCGACCATACCAACAATTGGTTCAAGAACGCCAAGGGCCGCGTCACCACCAACTCGCCATGGTCCTGCGCGCAATATTGGCGCTGGACGCGCGATTCCGATCCCGCCGATTTTCTGGCGCCGGGCGAGCATAATGCGCGGCTTTCCTCAAGGTCGCAGGGTGCAGCTTCGCCTAGCGACGCGCCGGACCGTGATGCAAAGGAAACGGCCCCGCGATCTGAGGTGCGCGCCTAGCGGCTGTTCTTACCAAACTGAGACGTCACCCCGGCCTTGAGCCGGGGTCCCGCTTCTTCTTGAGCATCGGCAGGCAGCGGGACCCCGGTTCAAGGCCGGGGTGACGAGAGCTCAACGGTGCGGGATGCTGCCACTGTCAGCCCCTTTCCGCCGGGACGATCGTCACGGTCGCGCCCATCTGCTCGGCCCATTGCTTGATGCTGCCATATTCGTTCCAGCGCGCGATCCGATCGCCCGCGAAGGTCATCACCCAGACGCTCATGATATCGAGCCGGCGGCCGGTCGCGGGCAAGGTCACGTCGCCGATCGTAAGGTCGCCGCGATGCGTCGCGGTCGTCCGCACCTCCGCCGCCAGCCGATCCCCCTCGACCGTCACGGTGATCAGCTCGACATGCTCGTCGGGCGTCCCGATCCAGATCGCCCGCGCCATCGCCACCATGGCTTCGGCCGAGGCCATGCGGAACGATGCGGCCTCATAGCAAAAATCCGGCGCGAACATCGCGGCGACCGCATCGAGATCACGCGCATGCCACGCGGCGACGAACTGATCGAGCAAAGCATGGCGATCGGCGGTCATAGGCGGAAACTCCTGCCCTTGCGCGGCATGCCGATGAACAAGCGGCAAGGCGCGGATCCCATATCGCAAGGCGGCCGCCCGCCAAGCCCGACGGCGATTTTTGGCGTGATCGCACAATTGCGGCGGCAATCTGCGCGATGCCATCCCGCCGCTGTCGCGCCCGATCAAGACTTCCGCCGGCTTCACCCGTAGAGTGACGACAAATATAAAGTATTATTTCTAGGTCTGGATTGGCATGTACGACATCATCATTCGTGGCGGTACGGTTGTCGACGGGACCGGCGCTGCCCCGCATCGCGCCGACGTCGCCATTTCCGCGGGCAAGATCGCCGCGATCGGCACCATCGATGGAGCCGCTCGCGAGGTCATCGAGGCGGAGGGCGCGCTCGTCACCCCCGGCTTCATCGATATCCATACGCATTACGACGGCCAGTTCATCTGGGACGACACGCTGGAGCCGAGCTTCTCGAACGGCGTGACCACCGCGATCGCCGGCAATTGCGGCGTCGGCTTCGCGCCGGTCCAGCAGAAGGATCGCACGCGGCTGGTCGAGATGATGGAGGGCGTGGAGGATATTCCGGGCATCGTGCTCGATGAAGGCCTCGACTGGTCCTGGACCAGCTTTCCCGATTATCTCGATCGGCTCGATCGGCGGCGCTATACGATGGACGTCGCCGCCCACCTGCCGCACGCGCCGCTCCGGGTGTTCGTGATGGGGGACCGCGGGCTCGCCCACGAGCCCGCCAACGACGACGATCTGGCCGAGATGCAGCGCGTCGTGCGCGAGGCGATGGCGGCGGGCGCGGTCGGCGTCTCCGGATCGCGGATTCTCGAGCATAAGAGCAGCAAGGGCGAGTTCGTGCCCGGCACCTTCGCGGAGGACCGCGAGCTGATCGCGATCGCCGAGGCGATGGGCGAGACGGGCAAGGGCGTGTTCCAGATCGTGCCGCTCGGCTGCTCGGGCGATACGGTGGGCACGCAGATCCCGACCGAGGAGCGGCTGAGCGAACATGACCGCTTCGAGCGGATCGCCGAGGCGTGCGGCCGCCCCGTCACCTATCTTCTCCACTCGCACAACCACGCGCCGGAGGAGTGGCGCGAGATGATCGCGGCGTCCGAGGCGGCGCAGCGGCGCGGTCTCGATATCCATCCCCAGGTCGCGGCGCGCGGCGTCGGCTTGCTGCTGTCGCTCGATGGCTATCATATCTTCCAGGCACGCCCGTCCTACATGGCGATCGCGCACCTGCCGCGCGCCGAGCGGGCGGCGGCGATGCGCGTGCCCGAGCGCCGCGCGGCGATCCTATCCGAAGCCAATGTCGGCCCGGACGAGGCGCCGACGCGCCGCATCCTCGGCCTCGCCGAGCGGTTCGCGCAGGTGCTCGACCGCTTCTACGTCATGCAGCCGCCGGTCAATTATGAGCCCGACGAGTCGCTGCGGCTCGACCGGATCGCCACGGCGACCGGCCGGACGATGGACGAAGTGCTCTACGACACGTTGGCGGACGGCGACGGCAGCAGGATGGTCGCCGATTTCGCGATGAACTACACCGGCGGCAACCTCGATTCGGTCCACGACATGCTCGCGCATCCCGACACGATCAGCGGGTTGGGCGACGGCGGCGCGCACCTGCTGATGGTCTGCGATGCCGCGATGACCACCTTCCACCTCAGCTTCTGGGCGCGCGACCGCAGCCGTGGCCCCACGCTCCCCGTCGAGGCGATGGTCGCCAAGCTGACGGGCAAGTCCGCCGAGGTCTACGGGCTTCACGATCGCGGCGTGATCGCAGTGGGCAAGCGCGCCGACATCAACGTCATCGATTTCGAGAAGCTCGACAGCGAAATGCCGGAGATGGTGTTCGATCTGCCGCTGGGCAGCGGGCGGCTGGTCCAGCGGGCGACCGGCTATCGAGCGACGATGGTCAACGGTGTCGTCACCCGGCGCAACGATCTGGATACCGGGGCCCGGCCAGGCCGGCTCGTGCGCGCCGGCCATGCCGAAGCGGCTTGACGGGCGCCGCGCGCTCGTCACCGGGGCGGGAAACGGGATCGGCGCCGAGATCGCGCGCCGGTTC
>NZ_CAHJXD010000120.1 GCF_903644055.1 Sphingomonas bacterium
AAGCTCGGCTGGCTGCGCTATCGCGACAATCAGGACGAGGTGTTCCTCGGCCATTCGGTGTCGCGCAGCCAGACGGTTTCCGAGGAGACCGCGCGGATGATCGACCAGGAGGTCCGCCGCCTGGTCGAGGAAGGCGAGGATCGCGCGCGATCGGTGCTCACCGACAATCTCGACGAGCTGCATCGTCTCGCCGCCGCCCTGCTCGAGTTCGAGACGCTGACCGGCGAGGAATCGAAGAAGGCGATCAAGGGCGAGGATATCGGCCGCGAGGACGCCAGCCGCCGTGGCCCGCGCGCGCTGGCGATCGGCGGCTCCTCGATCCCCAAAAGCCGCCGCCCCGGCGGCTGGGGCCAGCCCGCACCGCAGGGGGCATAGCGCTTCGGATCGTTTCCAACGAAGGCCACGAAAGCCACGAAGGCCACTTTGCGTGTGGCTTTCGGTTCATCGAACGGCGGCCGTCGCTCATGCCGGCGCAAACGGGCGGCCGTTCAGCTTGCGCCAAGCCATTGACGTTCATAGGCTTGTGCATCGCCCATCATGCCGGAGTGCCCGTGCCGCAAAAGCTCAGCCATCTCGTTCTCGCCGCCTGCGCGACCTTCGCCCTCGCCGGCGCCGCCCAGGCGATGACCGTCGCCGAATTCCTCGGCAGGATCGACGCGCTCAAGGCCAAGGGGCCGCTGGCTCTCTTCTCGCCGGAGATCGGCGTGCTCAAGGCCGAAGGGAAATCGGCCGCCGAAGTCTGGCACGCGCAGGCGCACCGCCCCAATGCCTGCCCGGCCAAGGGCGACAAGATCGCGCTCAGCCAGGACGATTTCATGGCGATGATGCAGGCTGTGCCGCCGCAGCAGCGCGAGCAGCTTAGCGTCGCCCAGGCGGTCACGCGCGGAATGAACAAGCGCTATCCCTGCCCGGCCTAGAGGGCTGTCCTGTCAAGCTGAACGTCACCCCGGCCTTGAGCCGGGGTCCCGCTTTTTCTTCAAAGTTGGCAGGCAGCGGGACCCCGGCTCAAGGCCGGGGTGACGCTTCAGCTTGAACGGGGCAACGGCGCAGACCTGCTCGAATTCGGCTCCAGTCAGGCGCCGTCACTAGAGTCGGATGACTTAAGCCTTACCCGCTCCTGCTGAGGTGAGACCGAGTAGCTCCGCAGGAGCGTATCGAGGGCTCGTATCGAAGTACGGGTCCAGGGCTTGTCCTTCGATACGGGCTCTCGACAGGCTCGATCCCTACTCAGGATGAGCGGGAGGGAGGAGTGGATATCCCGCTCTAAGCGCGACTATTGCGGCACCACGGTCACCGCGCGGCGGTTCTGCGCCCAGGCGCTTTCGTCCGATCCGGTCGCGGCGGGCCGTTCCTTGCCGTAGCTGATCACCGTCACGCGGCCGGCATCGATGCCGCCGTTGACGAGGAAATTCTTCGCCGAATTGGCGCGGCGATCGCCCAGCGCGAGATTATATTCGCGGGTGCCGCGCTCGTCGCAATGCCCCTCGACCGTGACGCGCACGCCGGGGTTCTTCCGCAGCCAGGCGATTTGAGAAGTGAGGATGCCCTGCGCCTCGCTGTCGATATCCGAACTGTCGGTCGCGAAATGCACGGTATCCGTGCCCGCCTGCGCGATGAAATCGGCGCGCGATCCCGGCAGCATGCCATTGCCGACCGTGCCCGAGGACATGCCGGAGGAAGGCGCGCCCGTCTGGCTGGGCGGCGGCGGGGGCAGATCGGCGGGCTTGGGCGTCTTGTGGCAGGCGGCGAGCGCCAGCAGCGCCGCGGTCGCCAGCAAAGCGGGGGTCGTGTTGCGCATGGTCGTCTCCTCTTGGCTTCAGATGATCATGGGAGCAACGGCCCCCACGCCGGATCCGATCCGTCCAGCGGCGTCGGCACAGCATGCTCGTTTACGCCGGTCAGGTCCACCGACCAGAGATCGGATTTGCCCGAACCCTGGCCCGTGCGGAAGAACATGATGACGCGGCCGTTGGGGGACCATGTCGGCCCCTCGTCCTGCCAGCCGTTGGACAGCAGTTTCTCGCCCATTCCTTCCGGCGACATCACGCCGATATCGAAGCGGCTGCCGACGTGCGTGAAGGCGATCAGATCGCCGCGCGGGCTCCATACGGGGGTGGCGTAGCGTCCGCCGCCGAAGCTGATGCGGTGCTGCCCCGATCCGTCGGCGTTCATCACATAGAGCTGCTGCCCGCCCGAGCGATCGCTTTCGAACACGATCTTCGAACCGTCGGGCGAATAGCTGCCGCCGGTGTCGATCGCGGGCGAGGTGGTCAGCCGGGTCGCCGCGCCGCCGCCCGACGACACGCGATAGACGTCGCAATTGCCGTTGACGATCATCGAGAACAGGATGTTGCTGCCGTCGGGCGAGAAGCGCGGCGCGAAGGTGGTGTAGGGCTGATCGACCACCAGCCGCTTCCGCCCCGAGCCGACGTCATAGACGTAGACGCGCGGCTGATCATTCTCGAACGACATGAACACCACGGTCTGGCGGTTGGGCGCGAAGCGCGGGGTGAGCACCAGCGCCTGCCCGTTGGTGATGAAGCGATGGTTGGCGCCGTCCTGATCCATGATCGCCAGCCGCTTGACGCGACGCTGCTTGGGCCCGGTCTCCGAAACGTAGGTCACCTGGCTGTCGAAATAGGGGCCCTCGCCCGTCAGCCGCGTGTAGATCGTGTCGGCGCATTTGTGCGCGGCGCGGCGCCAGTCCGATGGCGCCACGACGAAGCCCTGCCGCGCGAGCTCGGTCTTGGCGAAGACGTCGTAGAGGTAGCAGCCGACGGTCAGCTTGCCGTCGCCGTTGGCCTGGACGAAGCCCTGGACCAGCGCTTGCGCGCCCGTCGGCAGCCAGCCGGCATAATCGGGGGCGGTCACCTGCGGATAATCGACCGGGCGGAGCTGCGCCTTGGCCAAGGGCGTGAACAGACCGCTGCCCTTGAGATCGTTGCCGATCACATCGGCGACCTGCGCGCCCAGCGCATCGGTATTGCCGGCGGGGGTGGAGGCGGGCTGCGGGGTCGGCATCGCCGGGATGGCGATCGGCATCGGCTGCGAAATGCCGCCGGTGATATCGACACGCAGCGGCGCAGCGGCGCCCGACGCGACGGGCGGCGGCGCGGGGGTCTGCGCGATCCCCGCGGTGGCGAGCGCCAGCATCAGCACGGCGGCCTTGATCATCGTCATCCCATCTGCCCCGGTATGAAACCCATCTCCAACTCCTCCCAACCGCCCTCGTACAATTCCGCCGGCAGCTTGAGCGGTGCGCAGCGCAAGACGGCGCGGCGGCTGAGATCGGCGATCTGCTGGCGATAGCCGCGGTTCGCATCATTGACCCCCGACTGATCGACGACCTGTGGCGTACCCGCGACCGAACCATCGCGATTGAAGCGCAGCCGCAGCACGGTGACGATCTGCATCGCGGGCGTGCCGGCGAGCGCGCCGAGTTCGTAGCAGGGCTGGACCTGCCGCTTGATCGCGGCGGCGAGCCCGTTCATCGCCGCACCGGTGATCGCGGCGCGCGCGGTGGCACCCTTGCCCGCCGACGGCGCACCCAGCCCCTTGAGGAAATCGGGGCCGATCCGCGATCCCGTGGTGCGCTGCCCCTTGCCCGCGGTCGCGCCCTTGCTTTCGGAACGGGCGGCGGCGCTCAAATCCTTCATCAGGCTGGAATCGAGACGCGGCGCTGCGGGCTTGGCGGGCTTGCTCGGCGCCTTTGCCGCAACCGGCGCGGGCGTCGGCGCGGGGGCGACCGCCTTGGGAGGCACCGGCGCGGGCTTGGCCGGCG
>NZ_CAHJXD010000121.1 GCF_903644055.1 Sphingomonas bacterium
CACGGCCGCAGCCCCGCCCCCGGCCGCCCCGACGATGCCGAAGCCGACGGCGCCTGGGTCGCGGACCTGCTCGGGGACGGCGCGCACCTCGTCGGCCATTCGTTCGGCGGCTGCGTCGCGCTCGCGGCGGCCGCGCGTCGCCCAGCAGCGGTGCGCTCGCTGACGCTGATCGAGCCGGGCATGCAGAAACTCGCGATCGACGATCCGCAGGTCCGGCGCTTCGTCCTCAGGCTGGTCGCGACTTTGATCTTCTCTTTCTCGCCACAGCGCCGCGCGGTACGCTTCGCGAGGCTGGTCGGCATCCCCAGCGAAATTCGCGGCGGATCGAGCCGCGAGGAGCTGCGGGCGATCGGCCGCGGCATCGCCAGGCTCAAGGTGCCCTCCGCCGCAACGCTTCGGGGCGAGCTGGAGACGATCCGGCAGGCGGGCGTGCCGCTGCTGGTCGTGACCGGCGGCTGGAGCCCGGCGTTCGACGCGGTCGGCGCGCGCGTCGCATCGGTCGGCGGCGGCCGCCACGAGATCATCGCCTCACCCAACCATTTCCCCAATCTCATGCCCGCGTTCAATCCGGTGCTGACCGCGTTCATGGCAGACGCGGAGGCGCGGCGTGGTTGATGCCGTGGCGCCCGCGGGCGATCGCCTGGCGGAATTGCTGGCGATCAACGAGGAGGTCGAGGCCGGCGCACTCGAGATGAAGCGCCTCGCCGCGCTGCCGGCGCTGCCCGACGGCGCCGCGCTCTCGGCGGCGCGGCTGCGTTTCTCGCGTGCGCTGCGCCGCCACCTCCAGCATATCGACGGCGCGGTCCTGCCGCATCTGCGCGCCACGGCCGACGCGGCGGCGAAGCCCGCGATCGAAGCGTTCCGGCAATTGCTGCACGATTATCATGAGGCGGCAGCACACCACGTTGCGCGCTGGCCCTCGACGAGCGTGACCGCCGACTGGGATGGATACCGCCGGTCGGTCGACGATATGCTGGTCCGGCTGCGCAAGCGCGGCGAGGTGGAACGACGCGATATCCATCCACTGCTCGCGGGCACCGGCGCGCGGCCCCGCTGAGGGCTGCCAACCCATTCTGCCGACCTCCTCCAATTCAAGGCCGATGATGAGACACTTATTCGCTTTGCTCGCCCTGCTGCCGCTGGCCGCCGCCCCGGCCACGGCGCAGGGGGTGGACGTCGTCACCAAGGCGGGCGGGGTGCGTGGCGCTGCGCTGGAGGGCGGCGTGGTCGCGTTCAAGGGCATCCCCTATGCCGCGCCTCCGATCGGGCCGCTGCGCTGGCGCGCGCCCCGGCCTGCGACGAAATGGTCCGGCGCACGCGACGCGACGCGCTTCGGCATGCCTTGCTTCGCCTCGCCGCTGCCGGGGCTGCCGGCGATGCCGCAGAGCGAGGATTGCCTGACGCTCAACGTCTGGACCCCGGCCGGCGGCGAGCGGGCGGCCAAGCGACCGGTGATGGTCTGGATCCACGGCGGCGGCTTCGAGTTCGGCTCCTCGGCGCAGCCGGTTTCCGACGGGACGAAGCTCGCGCGGCATGACGTCGTCGTCGTCAGTTTCAATTACCGGCTCGGCGTGCTCGGCTTCCTGGCGCACCCAACGCTCGATCGCGAAGGGCCGGCATCGGGCGATTACGGGCTCCAGGATCAGATCGCCGCGCTGCGCTGGGTGCGCGACAATATCGCCGCGTTCGGCGGCGATCCGGCGAACGTCACGGTCTTCGGTGAATCGGCGGGCGCGCATGCCATCGGCCTGCTGATGGCCTCGCCCCCGGCGCGGGGGCTGTTCGCCAAGGCGATCGCGGAGAGCGGCGCCTTCTGGGATACCGAGCATGGCTCGCCGGAGACGCACCGCGAGGCGCTCGCGCGCGGCGCCGCGTTCCAGCAGCGGCTCGGCGCGGTCGATCTGGCCGCGCTCCGCGCGATGCCGGCCGACCGGCTCAACACGGCAGCCCGCTGGGATGTCCGGCGCGATCCGCTCACGACGGCTTTCTCGCCCAGCATCGACGGCTATGTGCTGCGTGAGGCGCCCGTCGCCGCGTTCGAGCGCGGCGCGGCCGCCAGGGTGCCGCTGCTGGCGGGCTGGAACGCGCTCGAACAGACGCCGCTGTTCGTGCCGCGCGCCTTGCCGCACGAAACTCCGCAAGCCTTTCAGTCGGCCGCAGCCAAGGTATTCGGCGCTGGCCGGATGGCGGATTTGGCCGCCGCTTATCCCCCCGCCGATCCCGCTTCGGCCGATACGCTGATCGGCGATCTGGTCATTTCGCAGCAGACTTGGGAACTGCTCCGTCTCCAGCAAAAGCTGCTGCGGACGGGCGTCTACGCTTACCAATTCTCATTCACGTCGCCCTACTCGCCGCTACCCAACCATACCGCCGAGGTGAAATATGTCTTCGGCAATCTGTCCCCGCCGCCACCGGGCCGCGGCATCGGCACGCCAGGCGCACGCGATCGCGAGACCTCCGACCAGATGATGGCCTATTGGACCAACTTCGCGCGCCGCGGCGACCCGAACGGCCCCGGCCTCCCGGCATGGCCGGCCTATGCGGGCCCGGGATCGCAAGTCCTCGCCATCACCCCCGCCGGAGCGCAGGCCGCCACCGAGACGGGGACCGACCGCTTCCGCTTCCTGCAATCCTTCCGCCGCAATGGCCGCCTGCCCGACGCGTGGCGGCTCGCCTGGCCGTGATTACATCGGCGATACGGCTATTTTGCCTCAGAGCGATGTGGCGCCCGACCGCCTCGTCATAAGTCAGGCGCCACGTCAGGTCACTTCTCGAGCACGACCAGTTCGGTCCGGCGATTGTCGAAGCGGCCCTGCGGGGTCGCGTTGGTGTCGGCCGGGTTGCTTTCGCCGCCCGACGCCGCCTCGGTGCGATCCTTGGCGATCGTCTTCGCACCCAGCGCCGCGACCACGGCTTCGGCACGCTGCTGGCCGAGCGTGGCGTTCGCGGGCTCGGTGCCCTTGGCATCGGTGTAGCCGACGATCCTGACCTTCGCCTTGGGATAAGCGGCGAGGATCTGCGCGAGCGCGTCGATCGTCGGCTGATCCTCGGCGCGGATCGCCGCCGAACCCGTATCGAAGTTGAGCTTGTCGAAGGTGAAGGTGCGCGGCGCCGCCTCGTTCGAGGCCAGATAGCGTTGCAGCTCATAGTTGAGCGTTTGCGGGGCGAGGTTGACGCTCGTGCCGTCGGGCAGCTTCACCGCCTCGACGGGCAGCGGCGTGACCGCGGGCGCTGTGGCGACGGGGGCGGCTTCCTCTTTGTGCTGGAAGCAGCTCCTCAGCAGCAGGAGAAGCAGGATCACGCCGATGATCCCCACAATCCAGGGCAGATAGAAGTTGCCGCGCGGCGCGCTGCCGCCGACGGCGCGGTTCTGGACCGGCGGCAGCGGGCCCTCGTGCGCCCCCGTCGCCGCAGTGCCGACGCCGAGCGCCAGAGCGGCGGCCGCGGCGATCGTCAGGTGCACGCGCGTGTCGACGCGCGCGATTGACGAGAACGGAAGATAATGATGCTCGCCATCCGGCGCGTCCCGGCGCTGGAGCTTGATGCGATCACCGTCGACATGATCGATCGTGCCGACATGCCCGCCGTCCGATCCGACGACGTCCATATCCTTCCGGATTTCCGATGCCTGTACCATGGATCCTCCTGTTTTTTGCGAGCGCGTAACGATTCTGGGAGAAAAGCCGTTCCGCCAAGACTTTACGGGCGGACTTGGCAGCAACCGCAATCATCCCGATATAAGCAGCATGAACCTGATCTCGATCCTCATCGGTCTCTTCGCGCTCGTCTGGGCCTTCGTGGCCTTTCTGCCGCTTTTGGGATGGATGTATTGGTTCATCCTGCCGGTCGCGGTCGTCGGCCTCGCGATCGGCGCGCTGTCCAGCCATCGCGGCGGGCGCAACCTCAATCTCGTCGTGCTGGTGGTGGGCGCGCTGCGGCTGATGATCGGCCACGGCATTTTCTAGCCAGCCTTCAGCTCCGACCGAGCCGAGCCTCAGGCGGTGATCGGGAGGTAGCCCGGCAGCGCCGCGACGCGCGCCAGCCACGCCTCGATCGCCGGATGACCGGAGAGCCGGAAGCCACCCTCGTCGGCGACATGCGTATAAGCGTAGAGGCATATGTCGGCGAGCGTCACGCCGCTGCCGACCAGCCAGCGCCGCCCGCGCAGATGCCGGTCGAGCAGTGCCAGCGCCGCTTCTCCTGCCGCCCGCCTGCCCGCGATCTGTCCGCGTTGCGCGTCGCTCAGCCTGGCCTCCCCAATGAATGCCCGCCAGAAGCGAAGCGTCGCGACATTGGGCTCGTGATTATATTGTTCGAAGAACATCCAGCGCAGCATGTCCGCATGGTCGAAGCGATCGGCGGGGATCAGCGCGCTCCGATGGGCGAGCCACATGCAGGCGGCATTGCTCTCGGGGAGAAAGCGATCGCCGATCTGGAGCACGGGGATGCGCCCGTTGGCGTTGACCTCCGCGAGGAAGGCGGGCGTCCGCGTCTCGCCCCGCAGGATATCGTATCCGCGCCGCTCGATCGGTACGCCGAGGAGCGCCGCCGTCAGCCGGATCTTGTAGCAATTTCCCGACGCGGCATATTCGTGCAGGATCGGCATGCCGTCCATCTCACCCCGCCGTCGGATGCAGCCGCCCGGCGGGCTCGCCGTCGGCGGCGGTCGTGTCGCGCAATTCGCCCGCCGGCGGCGCGGCCATCAGCCCCGCCTTGCGCCAGCCGCCGTAGCGATAATAGAGCCACGCGAGCAGCGCCGTCAGCGTCGAGCTGATCGGAAAGGTCAGCCACAGCGCATCGCTGCCCACGCGCGGCTGAAACACCAGCACGAAGCCGACGCGCAACGCCACCGTGCCGAACGCGAGAATCAGGAGCGGCATCATCACCGCGCCGTTGGCGCGCACCGTGGAGAAGAGCACGAAGGTGATACCGAAGACGATGAAGCTCCAGCTCGCGAGGAGCTGGATATGCCGCGCGATCGGGATCACCGGGCTGTTCCAGCCGACGAACAGCGCGAACGCCTGTCGATCGAACAGCAGCAGCAAGGCGACGCCCGCCCCGGTCAGCGCGATATTGGTGAGCGCCCCCGATCGCGCGATCCGGTCGACGCGATCCCATTTTCCCGCGCCGATATTCTGCGCCGTCATCGTCGATACGGCCACGCCGATCGCCATCGCGGGCATCTGCAGATAGGCCCATAATTGCTGGGCGATGCCGTAGGCGGCGGTCGTATCGACGCCCTCGCGATTGACGAAGCCGATCATCAGGATGCCGGAAAGCGTGATCACCAGCATTTGCAGGCCCATCGGGAAGCCCTTGAACAGGATCACCTTGAGCAGGGCGGGATCCGGTCGGAGGAAGGCGAGTTCCTCCCCGCGCAGGCGGATCGGCAGATCGCGCGCATAGATGTAGGCCAGCGTGCCGATCAGCACCGCATAATTGGCGACCAGCGTCGCGGTCGCGGCACCGGCGATGCCCATCTGTGGGAAGGGGCCGAGGCCGCCGATCAGCAGGGGATTGAGCCCGGCATCCAGAACGACGCTCAGGATCATGAAGCGCAGCGGCGTCATCGAATCGCCGGTGCCGCGCAGCGCCATGCTCAGCAGCACCCCCAGAAACATCGGCGGCAGCGCGAGGAAGATCACCCGCAGATAGGCGAGCGCCAGCCCGCTCGCGGCCGGTGGCGTCCCGAGCAGGCGCAGCAGCCCGGGAGCCGCGACCCAGCCCGCCAGCGCGATCGCCACCGAAAGGATCGTGAACAGCCCGAAGGCCGTACCCAGCGTGCGGCGTGCGCCGATGACGTTGTGCGCGCCCATATTCTGGCCGATGATCACCGTCGCCGCCACGCCGAAGCCGAAGGCCAGCGAGAACATCAGGAACATCACGAGATTGGCGTTCGATGTCGCCGCGATCGCGCTTTCGCCGAGGAAGCGCCCCACCCAGATCGTGTTGATCGATCCATTGAGCGATTGCAGTACATTGGCACCGAGCGTCGGCAGCGCGAACAGCAGTAGCGTCCGCGTTATCGGCCCCCGCGTCAGGTCGCGCGCGGGCACGACGCGCCGTTCGGCTGGCTTGGTCATCGAAAATTCCCCGTTGGCCCGCTATGGCAACGCGGACGAGGGCTGTCCACGCCATACCTTCAGTTATCCGCCAAGGTGAGAAGCCAGGTGCAGGAGAATTTTCGCGGACAAAAAAAGGGCCGGTCCCGAAGGACCAGCCCTAAAGTCTAGGAGAGGATGCCTGAAAGGCACGCTCCTTATCTGCCGCTCCGATTTATTGTGCAAGTGCGAACGACATTGTTGCGGTTGCGAAAAATGCAAGCAGGCGTTAAAGCAATGGCGACCGCGATCGAGGCGGTTTGAACCGTTCCGGAAGGAGGGTCGGTGCGCAGATTGCCGCCGCTGACGGCCGTCGAGGCCTTTGTCCAGGTCGCCCAATTGGGTTCGGTCAAGGCGGCCGCCGAGGAACTCGCGCTGTCTTCGCCCGCGTTGAGCCGCCGCGTTCAGGCGATGGAGCGGTTTATCGGCCAGCCTTTGTTCGATCGCCGGCATCAGGCGATGGTCCTCAACGGCACCGGCGAGCAATTGCTCGCGCGCCTCGCCCCGCCGCTCGACGCGCTGTCGGTCGCGATCGATGCGACGATGGGCGACGCGGACCTGCTACGACTGCGTTTGAGCACGCCGCCGCTTTTTGCAGCGCAGCGCATGCTGCCGCTTTTGCCGGAATTGCGCGCGCGTCATCCCCGGCTCCATATCGACATGGATACACAGCCGCATCCACTGACGAGACTGGGCGAGGGAATCGATGCCGCGATCATTCTCGCGCGCGAAATCGAGCCAAGCTTCTACAGCCGCCGGATCGCGCGCAGCCGGATCGCGGCGATCGGCGCCCGCAGTGTCGACGAGGGGCCGGACCGGCTGCGCGCGCCCGGCGATATCGCGCGCGCGACGATCCTGATCCACCGCGACATGGCCGAATTGTTCGCCAACTGGCGCGAAGCGATCGGCCAGCCCGATCTCGAGCCGATGGCGATCGATCATTTCGATTCGGGGCAGTTGATGCTCGAGGCGGCGGCGCAGGGCCTGGGCATCGCGTTCATGCTGGAGGAGCATGTCCAGCTCGCGCAGGACGATCGGCTCACCGCCTTGTTCGGGGACAAGGTGGCATCGGGCTACTCCTATTGGTTCGCATCGCGACGCTCGGCGCTGTCAAAGAAAGCGGTGCGCCTGTTCCACGACTGGCTGTTCGAGGCAGTCGCCGATCCGCAGCTCAAGCCTCTCCGACAATCGCCTTGACGATCTTGCCGGGCGCGCGCGGCGGCTCGCCCTTGGGAAGCGCGTCGACATGCTCCATGCCCGAAATCACCTCGCCCCAGACGGTATATTGCTTGTCGAGGAAGGTCGCGTCGTCGAGGCAGATGAAGAATTGGCTGTTGCCGCTGTTGGGGTTGCCCGAGCGCGCCATCGAGCAGATTCCCCGGACGTGCGGCTCGCTCGAGAATTCCGCCTTCAGATCGGGCTTCTTCGATCCGCCCATCCCGGTGCCGGTGGGATCGCCGCCCTGCGCCATGAAGCCCGGGATGACGCGATGGAAGACGACGCCATCGTAGAAGCCCTCGCCCGCCAGCTCGGTGATCCGCTCGACATGGCCGGATGCGAGATCGGGACGCAGCCTGATCACGACATCGCCGCCGATGTCGCCGCCGGCATCCAGCGTGAGGGTGAGAATTTGGTCGGCCATGGTCTGCTCTCCTGATTTGACGGCGCGCTTAAGCGGCCTTGGGCATCTCCGCCAGCCCATATTCGGCGGCGATCAGCGCATAACTGCGCCGCCGCGCCGCATGATCGGCCATGATGTTGACCAGCATCACCTCGTCGGCTTCGTAGGACGAGGCGAGCGCGTCGAGCTGGGCATGGACCTGCGATGGCGTGCCGAGCGTGGTGCGCCGGCGCGGTGGGGCGGGATTTTCGGCGAGCCAGCGCTCGGCGGTGGCGATCTCGGGCACCGCGATCAGGCGGCCGCTAAGGAGATGCGCGAACATCATCCGCGAGGGCAGCGCCTGGCGCTCGGCCTCGGCGGTCGAGTCGGCGGCGATTGCCCAGGTCGCGACCATGACATGCGGCGCCGCGCGCTGCGCCGAGGGCCGGAAGCTGCGGCGATAATGTTGCGCGAGTTCGGCGCCGTCCGCATTGATGAAGTCGGCGAAACAATAAGGCAGCCCGCGCTCGGCCGCCCAACGCGCCGAATCGGGCGACGAGCCAAGCATCCAAAGCTCGGGATTGCCGCCACCGCCGGGCAGCGTCTTCGCCAACGCCGCGAAGGCGTGATCCTCGGGCAGCGCGTCCTCCAGATAAGCGGTGAGCTCGGCGAGCGCGTCGGGGAAATCATTGGGCATGCGGCGGCTGCGGTCGCGCTGGAGCGCGAAGGCGGTACGCTGGTCGCTGCCCGGCGCGCGGCCGAGCCCGAGATCGATGCGTCTCGGCGCGAGCGCGGAGAGCAGACGAAAGGTTTCGGCGATCTTGAACGGCGAATAATGCGGCAGCATGATCCCACCCGAACCGACCCGGATGTGGCGCGTCGCCAGCGCCACCGGCCCGATCAGCGCCTCCGGCGCGGCGCCGGCGAGGCCGGGAGAGGCATGATGCTCGGCGAGCCAGTAGCGGTCGTAGCCGAGCGTATCGCAATGGCGCGCGAGATCGATCGTGTTGGCGAGCGCGTCCGCCGCAGTCGCGCCTTCGACGATCGGGGACTGGTCGAGCACGGAGAGCCGGTAGGTCATGATGGACATATGGGTGCGCTGCGTGCGCGGATGAAGGGCTTCTCTCCTTCCTCGGCCTTGCGACGCTGTTCGGGCTGCATTGATCGCTTGATCCTTCGGATGCCGGGCCCACATCGAAGCGCATGCACCCGCTCAACCTCACCCGGATCGCGTTCGGCTGCAACGATACCGGCATCCTGCGCGAACGGCTGCTCGCCAAGGCGGCGGGCGGCGAGACGTGGATCGATACGCGCTATCGCCCGACCCGCCATGTCGAGCTGATCGGCGGTTCGCTGTTCTGGATCATCCGCCACCAGTTGATCGCGCGGCAGGCGATTTTGGGGTTCGACGAGGTGGAGGGCCGCTGCCGCATCCGGCTCTCGACCGATCTCGTCCCCGTCCGCCCCCGCCCGCGCCGCGCGCATCAGGGCTGGCGCTACCTCGTCGCAGCCGATGCGCCGGGCGATTTCGATGGTGCGGACGAGGAACTGGCGGCGATGCCCGCGCCGCTGGCGAGCGAACTGGCGGCGCTGGGTCTGATTTAGAGCAGGATGATTTTAGATTGACCCACTCCTCCGCTCATCCTGAGTAGGGATCGAGCTTGTCGAGAGCCCGTATCGAAGGACATGCTCTGG
>NZ_CAHJXD010000122.1 GCF_903644055.1 Sphingomonas bacterium
CCTTACCCGCTCATGCTGAGGTGAGACCGAGTAGCTCCGCAGGAGCGTATCGAGGGCTCGTATCGAAGTACGGCTCCCAGTGCACGTCCTTCGATACGGGCTCTCGACAAGCTCGATCCCTACTCAGGATGAGCGGAGGAGTGGGTCGATCTAAGATCATCCTGCTCTAATCATCGGGGGCGGCCTCCGTCGCCTGTCCCGCCTCCAGCCACGCATCGAGCGGATAGGCATCGGACGCGCGTGTTTCGGCGCGCATGCTGTGCCTCATGATCTCCAGCGCCCAGCGGCAACGCTCCGGCTCGTGCGCGACCACCGTATCTTCGGGCACCCACAGCGCATAATCGCGCATATGCGCGTCGGCGGCGGTGAAGAGCACGCAGATATCGGCGGCGAGCCCCGTCAGGATCAGCCGGCTGACGCCCAGCTTGGGCAGCAATACGGGCAGGTTGGTCGAATAGAAGCCCGAGAATTGCGGCTTGATGATGAAATAATCGCGGGCGTCGGGCTTCAGCAGCGTCGCGATCTCACGGCCCCGGCTGCCCTCTTCGGCGGCGCGTTCGTACAACCGCGACGCTTCCGAATGCCATTCGCCGAAATTGTCGTTGACGTAGATCACCGGCACGTCGGCGCGCGCCGCCGCCTCGCGCAACGCGGCGATGCGCCCCGCCGCTCGCGCCAATTCGGGGAGCAACGCCTCGGCGCCGGAAAAATCGAACGGGCTGATCATGTCGATGATCAGCAGCGCGGTTCCGCCGCGCTCGGCATCGCGGAAGGGCGCGCGCGGCGTGTCGCCGGGCTCGGCGCTCATCCGTCGCTGTCGCGCTCGATATCGGCGCCGACGGCGGAGAGCTTCTCCTCCAGCCGTTCGTAGCCGCGATCGAGGTGATAGATGCGCAGCACCTCCGTCTCGCCCGTCGCCGCCAGCCCCGCGAGCACGAGGCTCATCGAAGCGCGCAGGTCGGTCGCCATCACCGGCGCGCCGACCAGCCCCTTCACGCCGCGCACGATCGCGGTACGCCCGCGCACCTCGATGTCGGCGCCCATGCGGGTAAGCTCGGGGACATGCATATAGCGATTTTCGAAGATCGTCTCGGTCAACACGCTCGCGCCATCGGCGAGCGCCAGCATCGCCATGAACTGCGCCTGCATGTCGGTGGGAAAGGCCGGGAACGGCGCGGTCGATAGCGACAGCGCGCGGATCGGGCCATCGGCGGCGACGCGCAGGCCGCCCGCCTCGTCGGTAACCGTGAGCCCCGCCTCGACCAGCCCCGCGATGATCGCGCCCATATCCTCGGCCCTCGCGCCTTCGAGCAGCAGGTCGCCGCCGGTGATCGCCGCAGCACAGGCATAGCTGCCCGCCTCGATACGATCGGGCATCACGCGATAATCGGCGCCGTGCAGCGCGGCCTTGCCCTGGACGAGCAGGCTTTCGGTGCCGATCCCTTCGATCTCCGCGCCCATCGCGACGAGGCAGCGGCAGAGATCGCTGATCTCGGGCTCGCGCGCGGCATTTTCGATCAGCGTTTCGCCGGCGGCGAGCACGGCGGCCATCAGCACATTCTCGGTCGCGCCGACCGAGACGATCGGGAAGGTCACGCGCCCGCCCCTGAGGCCGCCGCGCGGCGCGACCGCCTTCACATAGCCGGCGGCAAGCTCGATCTCCGCGCCCAGCGCCTCCAGCGCCTTGAGGTGGAGATCGATCGGGCGGTTGCCGATCGCGCAGCCGCCGGGCAGCGACACCGTCGCCTCCCCCGCGCGCGCCAGCAGCGGCCCGAGCACGAGGATCGAGGCGCGCATCTTGCGGACGATGTCATAGGGCGCGAGCGTCGAGACGATCGCCTCGGCCTGAAGCGTCATCGCGCGATCGATGCCGCCCGCCGCCTTGGCGCCGGCTATCGTGGTCGAGACGCCGAGCCCGTTGAGCAGATGGCCGAAACTGTCGACGTCGGCGAGGCGCGGCAGGTTGGAAAGCGTCAGCCTGCCATCGGTGAGCAAGGCGCACGGCAGCAGCGTAAGCGCGGCATTCTTGGCGCCGGAGATGGGAACCGTGCCCGAAAGGCGGCGGCCGCCGCGAATGATGATCCGATCCATCAGCGTGCTTTAGGCACTGGTGGCGCTGGCGTCATCCGCAATGGGATGGTTTCCTCCCCGTGCCGGGGAGGGACGCCGGTGCTCAGGCCTTTTCCATCGTGCACTGGAGCGGATGCTGGTTCTGCTTGGCGAAATCCATCACCTGGCTCACCTTGGTCTCGGCAACCTCGTAGGTGAAGATGCCGCAGACGCCGACGCCCTTCTGATGGACGTGCAGCATCACCCGCGTCGCATCCTCGATGCTCATCCGGAAGAAGCGCTGGAGGCAGAGGACGACGAATTCCATCGGGGTATAATCGTCGTTGAGCATCAGCACCTTATACGGCGCGGGCTGCTTGGTGCGCGTGCGGGTGCGCGTCGCGACGCCGGTGTTGGCGTCGTCGCCATCGCCATCGTTGCGACGAACAGCCATCACGGCTTCCAGGGCGGGAGCATCGATCATCGGGCGCGGAGTCTCGGCTAAAAAGCTCAAGAAAGCATAAGTCTGCGCGCGCCCGACCGCAAGGCCGCGAATATGCGAAAAGGCGGCCGCCCCCCGGACAGCCGCCCTTCCCGATCCCGCCGCGCGAAGCGGCGAGCCCCCCCCAACTCAGAGGCTGACGGTCTTGATCTTCTCGGCTGCGGCCGAATAGCGGTTCGACAGCGGCTGCACGACATCGCCGGCGAGACGCAGCATCGATTCGCTGAGCTTCGAAGCCTCGGCCACCGCGCTTTCGAGCGACGCTTTTGCGAAATCGGACTGGATCTGGAAAAGCTCCGTCGGCGAGCGCACCGAAGTGAAGCTCTTCAGCACCGCCATCGCGCTTTCGAAGCTCTTCTTGCCATATTCGGCGGCTTCCTGGCCCAGCGTCTCGCTGCCCTTGGCCGCGATCTTGGCGGAGGCGACGACGGCCTCGACATTGCCCTTGGCGAGCTCGACCATCTCCTCGCCCATCTTGCTGCTCTTCTCGAACGCGGCCTTGAGGCGCTCGTTCATGTCGCCGAATACGGCCTGCGCCTTTTCGATCGAGGGAGTTTCTATCGTCGCCATCGTCTGGATTTCCTCTGTTGAAGCGGCGCTGGCCGCTGCTGCCTTCACGTCGCTGACAACAGCCGGCGACGTCACGGCTTCCATCATTTCCGCCGCTTGCGCGGTGGCGGCGCCGGCCGCCGGAACGGCGGTGGCGCGCGGCTTGCGCTTCGGCTGGCTGGTCTGCTTGATTTCCGACACACGCCCTCCTTGCTGCAACGCACAATAATCCAAAGCAATCCAATTGCCAAGTGGTTTTTGTGCATCGCAGCATTTCAGGCCGCAAGTTGATCCTCGTCCGGATTGCGGTAGAGCGAGCGGATGGAGGTCGGCGCGGCGATCGATGAAACCGGGCTGCTGCTTCGCGAAGGCGGCGCCTTCTATCTCAGCCGCGACATGGGGGGCCGATACCTGCTCAGCCTGCGCCGCGTTCCCGTCGATGGGGTCCACAAGCAGGTGCGCGTGATCGGCCACTATGCCGGCGGCGACCTGATCGAGGTGGACGGCATTCAGACGGTTACGGGCGCGACGAAACTCTCGTCACCCCGGCCTTGAGCCGGGGTGACGTCCAGCTTGGACAGCCTTTAGACTAGGCGCTCCCTCGCGAAGCATCGAGCCGAATCAGGCCTGCTCGGTCAGGCCAAGCAGCGCCTCCAGCGCCGACAGCAACGGCTGCTGGCTGGGCAGCATAACCGCGCGGGCCTCGACCGGGCGCATCCAGCGGACCCGATCGACTTCGGGAAAGCTCCGCATCGTCCCGCTGTTCGGCGGCCATTCGAGTTCGAACATGGTGCTGACCAAGGTCGCGGGATCGAGCGCCTGCTCGATAGCGAAAGCGACGACCTCCTTGCCGCCCGCCTGCCGCACCATGCCCAGCGGCAGCAGCGGCCCTTCGAGCGCGACGCCGAGCTCCTCCCGCACCTCGCGCCGCGCCGCTGCCTCGCTATCCTCGCCCGGCTCGATCTGGCCCTTGGGGATCTGCCACGCGCCGATATCCTTGTTGCGCCAGAACGGGCCGCCGGGATGGACGAGCAGCACGCGCACGCCATCGGCGTCCCGGAGATACAGCATCACGCCCGCGCTACGCTTCGCCACAATTACCCACCAACCGGATCATTCGCCGGGGCGGTAACGGCGCTCGACATGCCCCGAAAGCTCGTCGGGGTAGAAATAGACGGGCTGGAGCTTGCCGCCGGCGTAGGCGTCGGCCTGATCGCTGAAGTGGGGCGAGGCGATATCGCCGCTCTCGCCGCCCGCCGTCACCGCCCAGGCGCGGACGCGCGGGCCGAATTCCACCACCGCGACGAAGCTGTTGCCGCTGGTGCCGTAATAGCGGCTGGTGTTCGGATAGCTCTTCGCGCCGAACGAGGCGAGCGAGCCCCAGGAGGCGGAGGTGAAGGGCACGGGGATGCTGGGGCGGCGATCGTCGAAATGCGGCTGGATCGAATCGTCGAGCCGCTGGAAGCGGTTGATCGTGCCCCACGCCACGCGCCAGCTCCCGAAGCCTCTGGCAAGCGTGTCGATCGCCGTGCTTAGTGCCGCCAGCCGCGCATCGGGGGTCGCGCGCGCCGCCATATAATCGGTGACCGGCATATGCGCCTCGCGCGCGGCGGGGCCGAGCGTGCGCGCCAGCGTATCGCCCCACATTACCGCAAGCGCGGTGGGCTCGGAGGTCGCGCTCCAGCGATAGTCCCAGCCCTTGAGCAGCGCGATCGGCGCGGCGAGCCGGGCGCGTCGCGGATCGCCGCTGGGCAGCGCATCGAAATCGGCGGCGAGCCTCGGAATCAGCAGCGCGAAGGCCGGGAGATAGCTGTCATAGGCCGCCGCCATCAGCTTGGGCGCGGTCCAGCCGCTCTTGCCGGTGAGCAGCAGATCGGCATGCACCCCGCGCGGGTTTTCGCCCGCCTGATCCATGTAGCGCGGGAAGCTCTCGCGTTTGGGGCTGTCGACGCCCGCCGCGGTCCACGGCCAGTTGTTGGTGTTCTTGGCCCAGCCCACCGACGGATTGATCGCCTGCGGCAGGCTCGCGAGGCTGTGCAGCCCCTTCCAGTCGGTCGCGGGATCGCTGCCGTCGACGGGCCGGGTATAATCGAAGCGATCGTCGCGCAGCGGCACGAACTGCGGATGGAGATAGGCGATCTCGCCCTTGGCGTCGGCGAGCAACGTATCGTTCGAGCTGTTGGCCTGGAGCGCGGCGACCTTGAGGTAGGAGGCGAGATCGCGCGTCTTGGTACGCAGGAAGCTCTGCTCCAGCGCGGGCACGGGCTTCCACATCAGGCTGGTCGCGAGCCATTTCTCGCCGCTCTTGGCGACGATCGGGCCATGGTGGGTGCGGTAGGTAGCGACCTGCTTCACCGCCATCGTGCCATCCGCCTGGCGATAGCGCAGCGTGATCGGCACGACGCGCACCGGGCGCAGCGCGCTGCCGTAGCGATAGAAGAATTTGTCGTCCTGACGCACGATCGTCTCGGTGAACGTATCGATGCTGTCGGCGCCCGTGCTGGTGTGCATCCAGCCGATGCTCGGATTGAAGCCCTGATAGATGAAGAACTGCCCCCAGGTGGAGGCGCCATAGGCATTGAGGCCCTCCCCGCTCGTCATCTGGAGCACCGAGCGGAAGTAGAAGCTGGTGTGCGGATTGATGAGCAGCAAAGCGCGGCCGTCAGCGCTGTTTTTGGCCGAGATCGCGATACCGTTCGATCCGCGCGGCTCGCGCTGGGCGAGCCCTTTCTCCTCGTCGCTCAGCGCCAGCGTCTTGCCGCCGTAGAAAGATGCGAGATCGGGCACGGAGATCCTTTCGATGTCGCCGCCGATGCTGCCTTCGGTGAAGGACAGCGCCATCCACGGCTCGAAGCGCGTCAGCACTTTCGGATGCACCGCCGGGTGCGTCGCGAGATAGAAATTGAGGCCGTCCGCCCAGGCGTCCATCAGCTTGCGCAGCCAGGCCGGGCTCGATCGGTAACGCGCCTGCAGATCGGCGGGATCGACGAACAGGCGCTGGCGGAGATCGTCCCAGACCGCGCTCTCCCCCTCCGCCTCGGCGGTGCGACCGAGCGCGGTGAGGTAATTGGCCTCGACGCGCGCGAAATCATCCTCCGCCTGCGCGTAGATCGCGCCGAACACCGCATCGGCGTCGGTTCTGCCGGTGACGTGGGCGATGCCCCAGGTGTCGCGGACGATCGCGATGCGCGCGGCCTCGGCCCGCCATCGCGCCTGCTCGGCGGGAGCGGAGTGAGCCGCCGGCGCGGTCGTCAAAAGCAAGGCGGCAGCGAAGCGCAGCATGGTTTCTCCCCGTCCTCCCAGCGGAGGCTGGGATCCATGGCTCTTCCCACCCGCAGCGGCGCTGGCATCGAGAGGCATGGGCCCCAGCCTAAGCCGGGGCGACAGGGAGGCAAGGGGCAACGCGATGTGGAGGGTCATCGGGTGAAAAGCAGCGCACAGTTCGAAACGGGAGGCTGTCCCCCTCAAGCCGAAACGTCACCCCGGCCTTGAGCCGGGGTCCCGCTTCTTCTTCAGCGTCGGCCAAGCAGCGGGACCCCGGCTCAAGGCCGGGGTGACGAGAGCTTAACGTCGACAGGACGGATTCTAGCTCCGCTTGCGATCGCGGAAGCGCTTCGCCCAGCCGGGCCGCTCTTCCTGAATGCCGCGCGCGACCGCTAGCGCATCGGCGGCGACGTCGCGCGTCACCACCGATCCCGCCGCGACGATCGCCCCCGCGCCGATCGTCACCGGCGCGACAAGCGCGCTGTTCGATCCGATGAACGCGCGCGCGCCGATCGTGGTGCGATATTTGCCGAAGCCGTCGTAATTGCAGGTGATCGTGCCCGCGCCGATGTTGCTGCCCGCACCGATATCGGCATCGCCGATGTAGCTCAAATGGTTGGCCTTGGCGCCCTCCCCCAGCCTCGCCTGCTTGATCTCGACGAAATTGCCGACATGCGCGCCCGCGCCGATCTCCGCGCCGGGCCGCAGCCGCGCATAAGGCCCGACGATCGCGCCGCGCGCCACGCTGGCGCCCTCGATATGGCTGAACGCGTGGAGAGTCACACCGTCGGCGATCGCGACGCCGGGGCCGAAGACGACATTCTGCCCGATCGTCACGTCACGGCCGATCGCGGTGTCGGCGGCGAACCACACCGTCTCCGGCGCGATCAGCGTCGCGCCGTCGGCCATCGCGCGCGCGCGCCGCTTGCGCTGCCACGCGGCCTCGACCTCGGCGAGTTCGGCGCGGCTGTTGACGCCCGCGACCTCCTCGGCGTCGGTCTCGATCACCGCCGACGCGCGACCGTCGCCGGCGGCGAGCATCACGACATCAGGCAGATAATATTCGCCCGCCGCATTGGCGTTGCCCACCCGTTCCAGCAGCGGCCAGAGATCGGCGGCGCGCGCCGCCATCAGCCCCGAATTGCACAGGTCGAGCGCGCGCTCCTCGGCGGTCGCATCATGATATTCGACCATCTTCACGATGCGATCGCCATCCGCGACGATCCGCCCGTAGCGGAGCGCATCGGCGGGGCGGAACCCAAGCACGACGATCGCGGGCCGATCGGGCGCCTCCAGCCGATCGATCATCCGCGCCATCGTCTCCGGCGACACCAGCGGCACATCGCCATAGAGGATCAGGATATTGCCGGCGAACCCCGCGAGCTCCTCCCTCGCCTGGAGCACCGCATGCGCGGTGCCGAGCTGCTCGGCCTGAAGCGCCACGGTCAGGCCGAGCGGTGCCGCGAACGCCTCGACCTGCTCGCGCCGCGCGCCCGCGACCACCACGCTGCGTTCGGCGCCCAGCCGCCCCACCGCATCGATCAGGTGGCCGAGCATCGGCCGCCCGGCGATCGGATGCAGCACCTTATGGAGATCGGATTTCATCCGCGTGCCCTGCCCTGCGGCAAGGATGACGGCGGCGAGCGGCGCGGGATCGGTCATGATGCCGGCACTTTGCCACGTTCCGCTTGCACGGGCCATATCGCAGGCCCCAAGGGCGGCGCATGGCCGATTTTCCCTTCGACGTGGTGGCGTTCGATCTCGACGGCACGCTCGCCGATACCGCGCCGGACCTGACCGCCGCGCTCAACCATGCGCTGGCCCAGCTCGGCTATCCGCCGGTTCCCGCGCCCGACGTGCGCCACATGGTCGGGCATGGCGCGCGCGCGCTGCTGCGCAAGGGCCTGGCGGCGGCGGGGGTGGCGGACGATCGCGAGGTGGATCGCGGCTTCCCGATCTTCCTGGAGCATTACGAGGCGCATATCGCCGACGGCAGCCGCCCCTTCCCCGGATGCGAGGCGGCGCTCGACGCGCTGGCGGCGCGCGGGGTGGCGCTGGCGATCTGCACCAACAAGATCGAGCGGCTGGCGCGCCGGTTTGTCGAAGCGATCGGCTGGACGAGTCGCTTTCCCGTCATCATCGGCGGCGATAGCTGCGGGGTGAGCAAGCCCGATCCAAGGCCGCTGATCGAGGCGATCGCGCGTTCGGGTGGCGGCCGCGCGGCGTTCGTCGGCGATTCGATCACCGATACCGATACCGCGCGCGCCGCCGGCGTGCCGTGCGTGGCACTGACCTTCGGCTTCCACGATCGCCCTCCCGAGCAGCTCGGCGCGGACATGCTGATCGATCATTTCGATGCGCTGGTCCCGGCGCTGGAGCGGCTGGGCTGACCATGGCGCGCAAGCCGAACCAGGACTCACGCGATATCGCCGCATTGCTCGACGCCTTCGACATGCCGCTGCTGCTGATCGACGGCCTGACCGTGGAGCGCGCCAATCCGCCCGCGCAGAGCCTGTTCGGCGCCTATATCATCGGCGAGGACGTAAGGCTGGCGATCCGCCACCCCGATGCCGCGACACTGCTGAGCGGGACGGAGGACGGCGGCGCCTCGCTCGGCGGGCTCGGCGATCCCGAGCGGCGGTGGGAGATGGAGGTGCGCGCGCTTTCGCCTGGGCGGCGGCTCGTCCGCCTGATCGATCACAGCCAGGCCGCCGCCGCCGAGCGGATGCGCACCGATTTCGTCGCCAACGCCAGCCACGAGCTGCGCACCCCGCTGGCGACGCTGATCGGCTTCATCGAGACTTTGGAGGAGGCGAACGGCCCCCACGAAGCCGAAATCCGCAAGCGCTTCCTCGGCATCATGGGCGGGGAGGCGCGACGGATGCAGCGGCTGATCGACGATCTGATGTCGCTGTCGCGCGTCGAGGTCGATCGCTTCGTCCGGCCGCGCGAGGCGATCGACCTGGTCGGCGCGATCCGCGCCGCCTGCGCCGAGATCGAGCCCGGCGGCGGCGGCGCGCGCATCCGGCTGACGCTGCCCGATGCGCCGCTGATCACCCGCGCCGACCCCGCGCAAATCTCGCAACTCGTCCACAATATCGTCGGCAATGCCTTGAAATACGGACGCGATGGCAGCGCCGTCCACGCGACGCTCCACGCCGAGCAGGGCAGCGCGCTGTTGACGATCGAGGATCAGGGCGAGGGCATCGGACGCGATCACCTGCCCCGGCTGACCGAGCGCTTCTACCGCGTCGATCCGGGCCGGAGCCGCGCGGTGGGGGGCACGGGGCTCGGGCTGGCGATCGTCAAGCATATCGTCGAGCGGCATCGCGGGCGGCTGGATATCGCCAGCACGCCGGGCGTCGGGACGTGCGTGACGGTGGCGCTGCCCCTCGAAGACGAAATCCTGTAACAAAGCTGTCTTGCTTGGGCGTTACGCGGCGGCGCTACGGGAGACAGCATGGCGACCGGACATATCGCGAGGGCGTTCGATCACGAATTGGCCGAAATGCGCGCGCTCATCGCCGAGATGGGTGGCCTGGCGGAAGCCGCGATCGACGGCGCGGTGGCGGCGCTGACCCGCCGCGATATCGAGGCCGCCGCCCGGATCGTCGAGGGCGACCGCAGGATCGACGCGCTGGAGGCCGATATCGAGCGCCGCGCGGTTCGCCTGATCGCGCTGCGCGCGCCGGCCGCCGACGATCTGCGCGAGGTGCTCGCCGCGCTCAAGATCGCCGGCGTCGTCGAACGGATGGGCGATTATGCCAAGAATATCGGCAAGCGCGTTCCGCTGCTTACCGAATCGCGCGGCATCGAGCCCTTGGCGATCCTGCCCGCGATGGGGCGCGCGACCTCCGAGATCGTCCACGCCGCGCTCGATGCCTTCGCCGCGCGCGATGCCGCAGCCGCCGAGCGCGTCTGCCGCAGCGATGCGCAGATCGACGATTTCTACAACAGCCTGTTCCGCGCGCTGCTGACCTATATGATGGAAAACCCCCATCATATCACCGCTTCGGCGCATCTGCTGTTCATCGCCAAGAATCTCGAGCGGATCGGCGATCATGCCACCAACGTCGCCGAGATGGTCTATTTCGCGGCGACCGGCGAGCAGATGGGCGAGCGCACGCGGGGAACCGACATGCTTTCCGCCGAGGCCTGAAGATGACGAACGCCCAGATCCTGCTGGTGGAAGACGATGCCGCGCTGGCCGAGCTGATCGCCTGGCACGTCGAGCGCGAAGGCTATGGCATCGAACAGACCGGCGACGGCGAGGAGGCACTGCTGCGCGTCGCCGAATCGCACTTCGATCTCGTGCTGCTCGACTGGATGATCGAGGGGCTTTCGGGGATCGAGGTCTGCCGCCGGCTGCGGCGGATGCCCGAAACGCGCGGCACGCCGATCATCATGCTCACCGCGCGCGGCGAGGAGGAGGATCGCATCCGCGGGCTCACCACCGGCGCCGACGATTATATCACCAAGCCCTTCTCGCCGCGCGAGCTGGTCGCGCGGATCGCGGCGGTGCTGCGGCGGACGCGCCCCGCGGTGAACAGCGAGCGGCTGCAATATGAAGGGCTGGAGATGGATCTGGCCGAGCATCGCGTGCGCCGCGACGGCCAGGCGGTGCCGCTCGGGCCGACCGAATATCGCCTGCTGCGCTATTTCCTCGAACATCCCGGGCGCGTCTTCTCGCGCGAGCGCCTGCTCGACAGCGTCTGGGGACAGGATAGCGAGATCGAGCTGCGCACCGTCGACGTCCACATCCGCCGCCTGCGCAAGGCGATCAACCTCGGCGAGCGCCCCGACCTGATCCGCACGGTCCGCTCCGCCGGCTATGCGCTCGACGGCGAGGGCGTGGCCTAGGGTCTGTCCTGTTCAAGCTGAAACGTCACCCCGGCCTTGAGCCGGGGTCCCGCTTCTTCCTC
>NZ_CAHJXD010000123.1 GCF_903644055.1 Sphingomonas bacterium
AAGATCATCGGCGGCACCGGCGGAGGCTGCATCGCGGCGCGCCGGGCGACGAGCGAAAGCGCGCGCCGCGGTGCGCGGTCGCTGCCGATCGCGACCAGCGCGAGCACGAGACCCACCGCCAGCAAAGCAACCACGATCACCAGCGCCGGCCCTCGCCCGCGCCGTTTCCGAACCACCATCAAGCACCCTTCGGTATCCTATTCGGGCGCGTAACGATGCTGGAGCCGCGTTGCTCCCATTTCGCTTGGGTTGGTCGCCGCCAATCCCTATATGCTCGGCATGGCAACAGACCCCACGCAGAACGATTATGGCGCCGATTCCATCAAGGTGCTCAAGGGCCTCGATGCGGTGCGCAAGCGGCCGGGCATGTATATCGGCGATACCGACGACGGTTCGGGCCTCCACCACATGGTGTTCGAGGTTTCGGACAATGCGATCGACGAGGCGCTGGCGGGGCATTGCGACCGCATCCTCATCACGCTGAACGCCGACGGATCGGTCTCGGTCGAGGATAACGGCCGCGGCATCCCGACGGGCATCCACGCCGAGGAGGGCGTCTCCGCCGCCGAGGTGATCATGACGCAGCTCCACGCGGGCGGCAAGTTCGACAACACCAACGAGGCCAATGCCTACAAGGTCTCGGGCGGGCTGCACGGCGTCGGCGTCTCGGTGGTCAACGCGCTCAGCGACTTCCTCGACCTCACCATCTGGCGCGACGGCGAGGAGAATTTCATGCGGTTCCAGCGCGGCGATGCGGTGGCGCCGCTCAGGATCGTCGGGCCGTCGAACGGCAAGAAGGGCACGCGTGTCACCTTCATGCCGTCCGCCGAAACGTTCAAGATCACCGACTTCGACTTCGACAAGCTCGAGCATCGCTATCGCGAGCTGGCGTTCCTCAATTCGGGCGTGCGGCTGTTCCTGATCGACGCCCGGCATGCGGAGCGGCGCGAGGTCGAACTGTTCTACGAGGGCGGGATCGCGGCGTTCGTCAAATATCTCGACCGCGCCAAGACGCCGTTGTTTCCTGATCCGATCGCGGTGCACGGCCAGCGCGACGATGTCGGCATCGATGTCGCGCTGGAATGGAACGACAGCTATTACGAGCAGGTCCTCGCCTTCACGAACAATATCCCGCAGCGCGACGGCGGCACGCACATGGCGGCGTTCCGCGCCGCGCTGACGCGCACGCTCAACAATTATGCCGACAAGTCGGGGATGCTCAAGAAGGAGAAGGTCAGCCTCACCGGCGACGATATGCGCGAGGGGCTGACCGCGATCGTCTCCGTCAAGCTGCCCGATCCGAAATTCTCGTCGCAGACCAAGGACAAGCTCGTCTCCTCGGAGGTCCGCCAGCCGCTCGAAAGCCTGATGGCGGACAAGCTGGCGGAATGGCTCGAGGAGAATCCCGCGCATGGCCGGTCGATCATCCAGAAGGTGATCGACGCCGCCGCCGCGCGCGAGGCCGCCAAGAAGGCGCGCGAGCTGACGCGGCGCAAGGGGGTGATGGACATCGCCAGCCTCCCCGGCAAGCTCGCCGACTGCCAGGAGCGCGACCCCGCCAAGTGCGAATTGTTCCTGGTCGAGGGCGACAGCGCGGGCGGCTCCGCCAAGCAGGGCCGCGACCGCAACATCCAGGCGATCCTGCCGCTCAAGGGCAAGATCCTCAATGTCGAGCGCGCGCGCTTCGATCGGATGCTTTCGTCGAAGGAGGTCGGCACGCTGATCCAGGCGATGGGCACGGGGATCGGCCGCGACGATTTCAACATCGAGAAATTGCGCTACCACAAGATCGTCATCATGACCGACGCCGATGTCGACGGCGCGCATATCCGCACCTTGCTGCTGACCTTCTTCTACCGCCACATGCGCGAGATCATCGATCGCGGGCATCTGTTCATCGCGCAGCCGCCGTTGTTCAAGGTCAACAAGGGCCGATCTGAGGTCTATCTCAAGGATGCCGCCGCGCTGGATGCCTATCTGGTCGATGCCGGGATCAACGGCGTGATGCTGGAGAGCGCCGGCGGCAGCCGATCGGGCGCGGATCTGCGCGGGCTGATCGACCATGCCCAGCGGATGGCGCGGCTGATGGCCTATGTGCCGCGCCGCTACGACCTGGGGCTGATCGAGGCGCTGGCGCTGGCGGGTGCGTTCGATCCCGGCGGCGACAGGACGCAGGCGGCGGTGGCGGTGGCGGCGTGGCTCAACCGCGCCGATCCGGAGGCGCGCTGGGAGGCCGAGGCGACGGGCGAGGGCGGCTTCCACGCGCGGCGCTGGTGGCGCGGGGTGACCGATCACCATATCGTCGATGCCGGGCTGGTCGGATCGACCGAGGCGCTCAGGCTGCATGCGCTGGCGGGCGAGCAGGCGGAAAGCTATGCCGCCGAGGCGCGGCTGGTGCCGCTGCGCGGCGCCGACAAGCCCGAGCCCGTCGCCGAGGGTGAGGAAGCTCCCTCGCCGACCGATCCCAAGGGCAGGCGCATCACGCGGCCTTCCGAGCTGATGGAGGCGGTGCTCGCCGCCGGGCGGCGCGGGCTGGCGGTGGCGCGCTACAAGGGGTTGGGCGAGATGAATGCCGAACAGCTTTGGGAGACGACGCTCGATCCCTCCAACCGCTCGATGCTGCGGGTCGAGGTCGCGCAGGCCGACATGGCCGACGAAATCTTCACCCGGCTGATGGGCGACGTCGTCGAGCCGCGCCGCGAGTTCATCCAGGAGAATGCGCTGTCGGTCGAGAATCTCGACGTCTGATCGCCTGCCTTTTCTTCCTCACCTCGGACCTGTTCCGGGGTTCACCCCACAACGGACCCCGGCGCTGGCGGTGGGGTGGATGCCGGAACAGGTCCGGCATGACGGATTGGAGCTGACGGAGGCGCCGCATGGGTGACGTGGTTGCGATCCGGGGCGACCGGCTTTCCGCCGAGATCAATCCGCTCGGCGCGGAGCTGTGGGCGTTGCGGGACGGCGACGGGCGCGACCTGCTGTGGGGTGGCGATCCGGCGTTCTGGACGGGGCGCGCGCCGATCCTGTTTCCGGTGATCGGCTGCGTCAACGGCGGGGTGATCCGCGTCGCGGGCGAGACCTATCCGATGGCCAAGCACGGCTTCGCGCGGCGGCGGACTTTCACGGTGGTCGAGCGGGAGGCCGCGTCGGCGACCTTCCGGCTGGAAGCCGACGACGAGACGCGCGCGAGCTATCCGTTCGAATTTCGCCTCGACGTCCGCTTCGCGATCGAAGGCGGCGCGCTGGCGGTAACCGCGACCGCGCACAACCTTGGCGACACGCCGATGCCAGCGAGCTTCGGCTTCCACCCGGCGTTGCGCTGGCCGCTGCCGTGGGGCGGTGCGCGGGCCGAGCATCGCATCCGCTTCGATCGGCCCGAGCCCGAGCCGATCCGGCGGATCGACAGCGACGGCCTCGTCCGCCCCGCGCCCGAGCCGAGCCCGATCGAAGACGATACGCTGCGGCTGCGCGACGATCTGTTCAGCGACGATGCGGTGATCCTCGATCGGCCGGCGTCGCGCGGCCTCGTCTATGGCGCGCCGGGCGCGCCGGCGCTGCGCGTCGAGTTTCCCGACATGCCGGAACTCGGCCTCTGGACCAAGCCCGGCGCGGGCTATTTGTGCATCGAGCCGTGGGCGGGGATCGCCGATCCGGCGGGCTTCGACGGCGATATTTTCGACAAGCCGGGGATCGTCGCGATCCCGGCACGCGCCGCGCATCGATTCACGTTGAGGATCGCTACGGACGGTCAGGCGTTACGTTGAAAATGCCCACGGCTGCCCATATCAACCGGATCGGCACCGCCGTTCCGGAGAACGAGGTGCATGCCTTGTTCGTCGGCTGGGCGCGTGCGCGGCTGGAAGGCACGCGCGAGGCGGCGCTGTTCGATCGGATGGCCGATCGATCAGGGATCAAGCGGCGCTGGTCTGTGCTGCCGTCGCTCGCGGGGAGCACCGCGCTGGACGCGGGCGGCTTCTTCCACGACGAAAGCCCGCGCACCGGGGCGCGGATGGCGATCTATGCCGAAGAGGCGCCCAGGCTTGCACTGAAGGCGATCGGAGCGCTGGGCGAACTCGGGCCGATCACGCATCTGGTGGTGGCGAGCTGCACGGGCTTCATCGCGCCGGGGATCGACCAGATCATCGTCGCCGCACTCGGGCTCGGCGCGCATGTCGAGCGTAGCCTCGTCGGCTTCATGGGCTGCTATGCGGCGATCGTGGCGCTCCGCCAGGCGCATCATATCGTCCGCTCGGAACCGCAGGCGCGCGTGCTGGTGGTGACGGTGGAGCTGTGCACGCTGCATCTTCAGCAGACACTGGCGGTCGACGAGTTGTTGGCGATGCTGCAATTCGGCGATGGCGCCGCGGCGGCGATCGTCAGCGCCGAAGAGACGGGGCTCGCCATCACGCGCGTGTTCGCCGCGGCACTGCCCGACAGCGCGGAGATGATCCGCTGGCGGATCGGCGACAATGGCTTCGTGATGAACCTTTCGGGCGCGGTGCCCAATCGGATCGCCGCCGCGCTGCGCGATCCCGAAATCGGCGCGACCGTGACGGGCGGTGCTCCGGCGGAGACGATCGATCATTGGGCGGTGCACGCCGGCGGGCGATCGGTGCTCGACGCGGTAGAGCGCGCGCTCGACCTGCCCGGAGACGCGCTGCGCCATTCGCGCGACGTGCTCGCCGACAACGGCAATATCTCCTCCTCGACTTTGATGTTCGTGCTCGCGCGCCTGCTGGCGGAGCGGGCGACCGGCAGCGGCGTCGCGGTGGCGTTCGGCCCGGGGCTGACGGCCGAAGGGCTGGGGTTCGAAGCCGCGGCATGAGCTCGCTCGCGCAGCGCTCCTGTCAGGACGAGCAGATGGACGATCCCGCGCTCGACGAGGCGAGCTATAGCGCGCTGCTCGCCGATCTCGCCAGGGTCAACAGCCTGACGCTGTCGCGGCGGCCGACGCTGGCGTTCGTCAAGCGCGCGGTGGGGGCGCGCGCGCAGTTCGGGCTGCTGGACGTCGGCTACGGCCAGGGCGACATGCTGCGAGCGATCGCGCGCTGGGCGGCCAAAGCGGGCAAGCAGGCGCGGCTGGTGGGGATCGACATCAATCCGCGCTCCGAGCGGGTGGCGCGCGCCATGACGCCCGATGCCGCGATCGACTTTCGCACCGGGGACTATGCCGATCTGGCGGGCGGGCGCTTCGATCTGGTGATCAGCAATCTCGTCGCGCATCACATGAGCGAGGCGCAACTGATCGCCTTCCTGCGCTTCATGGAGCGCGAGGCGCGGATCGGCTGGATGGTCAACGATCTGCTGCGGCATCGCCTCGCGCATTTCGGCTTTCCATTGCTCGCGCGGCTTTTCGGCTGGCACCGCATCGTGCGCGAGGACGGCACGCTTTCGATCGCGCGCAGCTTCCGCCCGGCGGAGTGGCGGGCGCTGCTCGCCACCGCCGGGATCACCGAGGCGCGCGTCGTGCGCCGTTTTCCGTTTCGCCTGTGCGTCGAACGGATACGCTGATCATCGGCGGCGGCCCGGCCGGGGCCGCGGCGGCGATCACGCTGGCGCGCGGCGGCGGCCGCGTGCTGCTGCTCGAA
>NZ_CAHJXD010000124.1 GCF_903644055.1 Sphingomonas bacterium
CGGCCTCGCCGAGCGCGCCGCCGAGGGGGGCTGGTGCCGCCCGAGCATCGTCGAGCATTCCTGCCTGGAGATCGAGGGCGGCCGCCACCCCGTGGTCGAAAGCGCGGTCGCCGCCGCGGGCGGGCGCTTCGTCGCCAACGATTGCCGGCTGTCGGCCGAGGATCGGCTGTGGCTCGTCACCGGGCCCAACATGGGCGGCAAGTCGACCTTCCTCCGCCAGAATGCCGCGATCCTGATCCTCGCGCAGGCGGGCGGCTACGTCCCCGCCGTCGCCGCGACGCTCGGCCTGTGCGATCGCCTGTTCAGCCGCGTCGGCGCGTCGGACAATCTCGCGCGCGGCCGCTCGACCTTCATGGTCGAGATGGTCGAGACCGCCGCGATCCTCGCGCAGGCGACCGAGCGCTCGTTCGTCATCCTCGACGAGGTCGGACGCGGCACCTCGACCTATGACGGCCTCGCGATCGCCTGGGCGGTGGTCGAGGCGGTCCACGATCGCAACCGCTGCCGCTGCCTGTTCGCCACCCATTATCACGAGCTCACACGCCTCGCCGAACGCCTCGACGCGCTCTCGCTGCACCATGTCCGCGCGCGCGAATGGAAGGGCGATCTGGTGCTGCTCCACGAGGTGTCGGAAGGCCCCGCCGATCGCAGCTACGGCCTCGCCGTCGCGCGCCTCGCGGGCCTTTCCCCGCCGGTGATCGCGCGCGCCGGGGATGTGCTCAAGCGGCTGGAGGCGGGCCGCAAGGCCACCGGCGGCCTCGCCGCCGGCCTCGACGACCTCCCCCTCTTCGCCGCCGCCGCGCAGGCCGAAGAGGAGAAGCGCGACCCGCTCCGCGAAGCCCTCGCCGCCATAGACGCCGACGCGCTCACCCCACGCGAGGCGCTGGAGGCGCTCTACCGGCTCAAGGCGCTGTCGGGCGGGTAGGACGGACCGTCTCCAGCTTGGAGGTCCTGTTCAGGCTGAAACGTCACCCCGGCCTTGAGCCGGGGTCCAGCTTCTTCCTCGGTGTTGGCAGGCAGCGGGACCCCGGAACAGGTCCGGGGTGACGGTCGATTTGAAGCAAGTCCCTTCAAATCACCGCATATCGATCGGCCCTAGCGCCGGGCCGTCCGCACGGGATAGCTCGGTCGCAGGCTCGTCCCTGCTCGGCCGCTTCGGAACGCGGAAATCCACGTCAGCGGGTTCCGCGTCGCATCGCCGTTCAGCGAGAAGGTGACGAACTCCGCCCTGCCGCCGATCGTCTCCAGCGGCACCGCGCCGCCGAGGCCGTTCAGCGCCACCGGCACGCGGCTGTCGGCGCTGTTGTCGCGATTGTCGCCGAGCACGAAGACGTGGTCGGCCGGCACCGTATAAGCCGGCGTATCGTCCTCGCCGCTCCACCCGAAGTCGAGCGTGTCGTAGGCGCGGCCTTCGGGCAGCGTCTCGCGCAGGATGTGCAGCCGGCAATAGGCTCTGCCGTCGGCGCCGGTCATCCGCGCCCCGGCAAAACCGGAGAACGCGCGCCCGGCATCCGGATCGTTGGCGTCGCAATGGAAATTGCCGTCGATCGGCATCAGCCGCACGCCCATGTCTCGCGTCGGCACCGGTCTGCCGTTCAGCCACAGGCGTCCGCCGATCAACCGGATCGTGTCGCCGGGCAGGCCGATGACCCGCTTGATGAGATCCTCGCCACGGCGGCCCGCGTCCGGCGGGGTCACGATCACGATGTCGCCGCGCTCCGGCATCCGGCCGAGCAGGCGGCCGTGGAGGAACGGCAGCAGGTGAAAACTCGGCGACACATAGGACCAGCCGTAGGGATATTTGCTCACCACCAGGCGATCCCCGACCAGCAGCTCCGGCATCATCGATTCGGAAGGAATGTAGAAGGGCTTGGCGATCAGGCTGTGCACGCCGAACACCAGCAGGATCGTCGTGAGCAGTCCGCGCAGCTCGGCGATCCAGCGCGATCTACGCGACCGGGTGGGAGTCGCTGGGTTGGCGGCAACATCGATCATGCCGCCATCAAGCCGCCGCCGCCGCGCCGGTCCAGCAAAGCCATGTCCGGACAGCGCAAAATCATGCCCGGACAACGAATCGCGCTGTCGCCGCCGAGGTCGTAAAGCTCCTCCCCTGCAAGCGGAGGTGGCATGCCGCGGGCATGACGGAGGGGTGTAACCGGCTACAGGAAGCTTCCATCCGGCCGGGCACCACCTGCTCAGCGGTCGAGAAATTCCTTGGCGCTCAGCACGCCATCATGGTTGCGGTCGAGCCGATCGAACGCAGCCTGGCTGTTCTCGGTGGCGTGCGCGAACGACGGCGCCGCCGCCCCCACGCCAAGCATCGCCCCGACGACGCCCGCCATCACGATACGCGCATGCGCAATCGGCCGGAGGCGAATGTGTGGATGCGGCGCGATAGTGTCGTCGATGAACAGCCGTATCGCCTCGCTGGCGGTTCTTCGCTCTTGCCGACAGCGCGCCATGAAAGCGATCTTCGCCGCATAAGACAGCCGAACCTCGATCGTCTCGCTCTTCTTCGATGATCTAGCCGTCGTCATCGGAAACTCTCCTCTTCGCGCCTCGCTCTCATATGCCGCTCCGCCCTATCCGATCTTCATCCGCTTCAAATCGGTGCTCGATCCCGCTTCGGCATTGCCGCATCGGACGAGACCGAGGCGCACGACCGGGCGACGCCGCGCCACGAAGCCGATCGCGCCGAAGCCGATCAGCATCATCGCCCAGCTCGGCGCCTCGGGGACCGCGGCGGCGGGCGACGACGTCAGCGTGAAGTAGCTGACGAACTGGCTCTGCTGGAAGCCATAGGGATCGGCGGTCAGATAGCGATATTCGGTGTAGAAGCCGTTGCCGCCGCCGCCGCTGTTCGCGCTGGGCGAGGTGATATTGTAGCTATAGTCGCCGATCTGAAAGGTCAGCCCCAGATCGTCGACATAGGCCGCCGGGCGGCCGGGATAGATTTGCTGATCGCCCTGATCGACGTCGAAGAAGTCCTGAAAGCCACTGATCGTCTCGCCGTCGCGCGTGCCGGTGATGTTGATGACGTTGGTCGAGCCGGGATAGATCGGCGTATCGTCGGTCGTGATCGTGCCCGATGCGATCTTCACGCCGTTGAAGCCATATTCGAACAGATAGTCCGCGGCGGCGGCGGGCGTCGCCGCGAGCGCGCCTGCCCAGGCCATGATGGCGATCCACATCAAACGCACGCTCGATCTCCTCGAATGGCCACTGCGTTGGATCATAGCCCGCGCCGCTGGCAAACCCTGACTGCTCGCCGGTCCCGAAACGCGCTCAACCCTGCTTCGCTATCGCCGCGTCGTCCAGTTCGGCCGCGCGCTTGTACGCCGGCCGCGCGCTCAGCCCTGCCCAATATTCGACGAAAGCCGGTCGTTCCGGGATGCTGCCGAACAACAGCCCCCAGCCGATCTGCGATCCGAAATAGAGATCGGCGGCGGTGAAGCCGTCGCCGGCCAGGTAGGTCTTGCCCGCGATCGCCCGCTCGATCATGTCCATCGCCACATCATAGCTGCCATAGCCCACCATCCGCGCCTTTTCGGGCGAGACCTCCACCCCCAGCGATCGGTCGGTCACCGCCGCCTCGATCGGCCCCGCCGCGTAGAACATCCAGCGATGATAGTCGGCGCTCGCGCGCGTCCCCGCAGCGGGCTTAAGCCCTGCCTCGGGAAACGCGTCGGCCAGATAGGCGCAGATCGCCGCCGCCTCGGTGACGATCGCATCGCCATGCTTCAGCGCGGGCACCTTGCCCATCGGGTTGATCGCCAGATATTCGGGCGACTTGATCGACATCGGAAATTCGTCGCCATAGCCGAGGTTCTGCACCGCATAGGGCTGGCCGACTTCCTCCATCATCCAGCGCGCGATCCGCCCCCGCGACATCGGATTGGTGTAGAGAATCAGTTCGGCCATCGGCGCTCTCCCGTCGGATCGATCCTATAGCCGATTGGCGCGTGGATGTCAAGAACAAAAAAAGAACAAGGGCGCCGCTCAGTGTGCCGGATAGCGCAGCCGCCCGAGGAAGCGCGCCGGGCTGAAATGGCGGTCGGGATCGGGCTTCAGCCGCGCCTTGAGCTTCTCGAAGCGCATCACGTCGGCGATCCGCCGATCGAGAAACGCATGCGTTTCGGCGAAGCCCTCGCTGCCGTCGTCGAGGAACACCAGCAGCGTCGATCCATAGACCCCCGCCAGCGTCAGCCGCTTGGTGTAATGCGCGACGCCCGTCGCATCGTCG
>NZ_CAHJXD010000125.1 GCF_903644055.1 Sphingomonas bacterium
GGGGGGGGGGGGGGGGCGACGACAGGATAAGCGCCGGGGACTGGCCACCCTCGCCAGGCCAAGCTCTCACGCCAGCCAGGCGACGCTTTCGATCACGCGCCGCACCAGATCGACCTGGCCGCGCGTGTTCGTCTTGGCATAGACGCGCTTGGAATAGTTGCGCGCGGTCTCGATCGTCAGGCCGAGCCCGGCGGCCGCCTCGGCGATCGTCCGGCCGTCGGCCAGCGCGATCGCCAATTTGGCCTCGCTTTCGGTCAGGCCGAACATCTCGATCAGCAGTGCCGCCCTGCGCTGGCCGCCGCGACTATGCGTGCGCATCACGGCGAGGCGCTCCGGCGGCGTCACCAGCGCGGTCTGCCGCGGCGGCGACAGAAGCACGGCGGCGTCCGATCCGCCCGGCGATCCTGCCGCCGGCACCCCGCGGATGGCGTGAAGGACCGAATCGAGCCGCACGGAGTTCGGCGCGCCGGAGCAGGCCCGGTCCTCATCCTCCTCGCGGCCGGGCGCCGCTCGCGCGGGCGATGACATCTCGACGGCGCCCGCCGCATCGATCCCGAACCAGCGCAGCCCCGCCTGCTCCAGTATCCGCTCGCCGATCGCCGCGCGCAGACGCTCGCGGTCGAGCAGGACGAAATTGCCCAGCGCGATCATGAGATGCGGCGCGATCGCGGTCAGCACGGCGCCGTCCGCGCTCGAAAAGGCGCCGCGCCGGCGCAGAAGGAAGGTGCAGAGGAAAACCCCGCCGGGCTCGCAGACGCGGAGGAACATGCCGTCGGACGGATAGGGGTCGGGAGGATGGCGCGGGTCGCGTTCGCGCAGCTCGGCGAGCGAATAGCGGCGCCCGATCCGCAGCCCCGCGAGGATTTCGGCATCGCGCGATCCGATGGCGCCGGGCACCTCCTCCGGTCGCCCCGCCTGCCAGACGTGGACCGCCTGTCCGTTCGCGCCGGTTAGCAGGATCGCTCGATCGGCGCGAAGCCGGCGGCGCAACCGGGCAAGGAAGGTCGACCACGGCGGCGTCTCGCGATGACCTTCGTGGATTGCCGTCAGCAGTTCATCTTCATCGCTGCGGGTAAGCGCCATCCATCTCCCATATGGGAGATCAGCCGCAGTGTCAGCTTCCGGACGTTAGAAGCTGTCCTGTTCCAAGCTGAAACGTCACCCCGGCATAGAGCCGGGGTTCTTCCTCAGCGTCGGCCAAGCAGACGCGACCCCTGTGGATTCACATTCGAAGTGCAACGGATGGAATATTTCGGCTGGTGTTTGATAGCCGAGCGTCGGATTGGTGTTCGCTTGCGTCACCTGTCCGAACGCCGCCTGCGCGCGCGCCAGCAACCGCCCCTGGCGTTCCATCGCGACGATCACGTTGTCGAACGTCGACGCGGCGGGATCGTCGGCGATCGTGCGCACCGCGGCGAGGCTGTCGGCCATGCCGGCCTCGATCGCGGGCTTATAGTCCGCGTCGGTGATCCGATCGAACGGCGGCGCCTGATAGGGAAGCGTCGAGGCCCGCGCGAACGGGTTGGCGGCGGGAAGCGCCTGCGTAGAGGCAGGCGCGGCGGCGAGGATCGTGGAAGCGAGCATCAGCGTGCGGATCATGGAAGCGCCTTGCTTTATACGGGATAAGAATTTGCTGTAGCGGAGCGGGCGGCGACATCAATCTCCCTCCAGCGTACGCGCGGGCAGCACATCATTCCGCCGCGACCTGCTCCTCTTCCTCCTCGGCCTGCTGGCGCAGCCACATCTCCGCATAGGCGCCGCCCTGCGCCAGCAATTGCGCGTGCGTGCCGCGCTCGATGATGCGGCCGGCTTCCATCACCGCGATCTGGTCGGCGTGCGCGATCGTCGAGAGGCGGTGCGCGATGATGATCGTCGTGCGCGCTCTTGCGACTCCCTGGAGCGTTTCCTGGATCTCGGCCTCGGTGCGGCTGTCGAGCGCGCTCGTCGCCTCGTCGAGGATCAGGACGGTCGGGTCCTTCAGCAGGGTCCGCGCGATCGCCACGCGCTGCTTCTCTCCGCCCGAAAGCTTGAGGCCGCGCTCGCCGACGCGCGTCCTGTAGCCATCGGGCAGCGAGGCGATGAAATCGTGGATCGCGGCCCCCCGCGCCGCCGCCTCGACCTCGCCTTGCGTCGCCCCGTCGCGGCCATAGGCGATATTGTAGCCGATCGTGTCGTTGAACAGCACGGTATCCTGGGGCACGATGCCGATCGCACGGCGGAGCGAATCCTGCGTGACGCTACGAATATCCTGCCCGTCGATCGTGATCCGCCCGCCGTTGACGTCGTAGAAACGGAACAGCAGCCGCGCGAGCGTCGATTTGCCCGCCCCGGACGAGCCGACCACCGCCAGCGTCCGCCCGGCCGGCAGCGTGAAGTCGACGTCGTGGAGGATCTTGCGCTCGGGATCGTAGGCGAAATCGACATGCTCGAAACGCACCACCCCGCCCCGCGTCGCCAGCGCGGGCGCGCCGGGCACATCGGTGATCTCCTGCCGCGTATCGATCAGCGCGAACATCGCCTCCATGTCGATCAGCCCCTGGCGGATCGTGCGATAGACCATGCCGAGCAGGTCGAGCGGGCGGAACAATTGCGCGAGCAAGGTGCTCACCAGCACCACCGCGCCCGGCGTGAACCGCCCCTCGCTCCACCCCCACACCACCAGCGCCATCCCGCCGCCCAGCATCAGATTGGTGATCGCCGCCTGTCCGATGTTGAGCCATGCCAGTGAATTCTCGCTGGTCACCGCGGCATTGGCATAAGCGGTCACCGCCTTGGTGTAGCGCGTCGCTTCGCGCTCTTCGGCGTTGAAATATTTGACCGTCTCGAAATTGAGCAGCGAATCCACCGCATGCGCCACCGCGCCGGTGTCGAGATCGTTCATCCGCTCGCGCAGCGCCGCGCGCCAATCGGTCACGATCCGCGTGAAGACGATGTAGAGCGCGACCATCACCACCGTCGCCGCGACCATCGGCAGACCGAACTTCACCCAGAAGATCTGGATCACCAGCGCCAGCTCAAGCACGGTCGGCGCAATGTTGAACAGCAGGAAGTAAAGCATCGTGTCGATGCTCTTGGTGCCGCGCTCGATCACCTTGGTGACGGCGCCCGTGCGCCGCTCGAGATGGAAGCGCAGCGAGAGCCGGTGGAGATGGCGGAACACCGCGGCGGCGAGATTCTGCGTCGCCTCCTGGCCGACGCGCTCGAACACCACGTTGCGCAGATTGTCGAACATGGTCGTGCCGAAGCGCGCGGCGGCATAGCCGATCGCGAGCAGCAGGATCAGCACGGTCGCGCTGCGGTCGCCCCTTGCCATACCGTCGACCGCGCCCTGCAACGCGAACGGCGCGCCATAGACCTGGACGATCTTCGAACAGAGCACGAGCAGCAATGCGCCCGTGATCCGCGCCTTGAGCCGCGCGTTGTCCTGCGGCCAGAGATAGGGGAGGAAACGGCGGAGCGAGGAGAAGCCTGCCTGCGGCTTGGCGGTCGTGGCGGCGATCGGCGGCATGTCTTCAAGATAGAGCGCCCGCGCCGATCCGCCAGACCTTTGAGACGATCGGAACGAAAAAAGAACAACTTTGTTGGAATGGCGAAGGAGACCAGCGATGACGGACAATCCCAAGACCCATCCCGCCTCGAATGCCGAGAAGGACCCCGACGACTGGACGACCGGCGACGAGCCGATGACCGGCGCGCAGGCCTCCTACCTCAAGACGCTCAGCGACGAGGCGGGCGAGGAATATGACGAGACGCTGACCAAGGCCGAAGCCTCCAAGCGGATCGACGCGCTACAGGAGGAGCCTGGACGCGGCCGCTGAGCGCGGGCATCGCGGCGGCATGGCCGGCCCTTCCTCCGCGCATGTAGCGCTCCGCGCCGCCACCGCCCGGCGACACGAAGAGGTCGACAGCCGCTTCGGCGGCTTCGATCTTTCCGACCGCGCCGGCTACGCCGCCTTCCTCACGGCGCACGCGCGCGCGCTTCCCGCGGTCGAACGCGCGCTGGAAGGCGCCTCCGGGCTGCCGGCGCTTCGCCCCCGGACCGATTTGCTGCGGCAGGATCTCGCCGCTTTGGGCGAAGCGCTGCCGCAGCCGCTTGGCCTTCCCCTGCCGGCCGACCAGGCGGAGGCATTCGGCTATGCCTATGTGATCGAAGGCTCGCGGCTCGGCGGCGCGATGCTGGCGCGCAGCGTGCCCGAAAGCCTGCCGCGCGCCTATCTCTCCGCCGCGCATCTGGCCGGAGAATGGCGCGCGTTCAGCACCGCGCTCGATTCCGCCGCGCAGGCGGGCGGCGGGGCCTGGCTGGATCGCGCGACCGCAGCCGCCGACCGCGTCTTCGCGCTCTATGCCCACGCGGCAAACCCCACCTAAATCCGGGGTGACGGTTCGGCTTGGAACAGGATAGATTCCAGGCGCCGTCAGATTCCGTCCGCCGGCGCGCAGACGATCACCCGCAGCCCGGGCAGATTGTCCGATTGTTCGATCGTGCCGTCCAGCCGCTGGACCATCGCGTTCATCATCCGCGTGCCGAAGCCCTCGCGCGTCCGCGTCTTGCCCGTGCCCCGGTCGGCGACGATCAGGCGGAACTGGTTCCGATAGGGCTCCAGCGTGATCGAAATCGGCCCGCCGCCGCCGCCATAGGCATATTTGTTGGCGTTGATCACCAGCTCGGTGAGGATCAGCCCGACGTTCACCGCGCGATCGGCCGAGATCAGGATCGGCGCGAGATCGAGCGCCAGCGCGTCCTCCCATTCCGATCCCATCGAATCGCGGATCTCGCCGGCCAGATCCTCAAGATAGCGCGCGAGATCGACGGTCTCGACCTGATCGGCCTGATAGAGCCGGCGATGGACCAGCGCGACCGCCGAAATGCGGCGCTGCGCCTCGCGCAGGGTCGCGGCGGAATCGCTTTCGGTGGCCGCGCGCTCTTGCAGCGCGAGAAAGGCCTGCACCAGTTGCAGGCTGTTCTGCACGCGGTGGTTGACCTCGCGCAGCAGATGATCCTTTTGGTGGAGCAGCGCCTCCTTGTCCGAAATCGTTGCCGAAAGCTCGCGGTTGAGCTCGCGCAGCCGGCGGCTCTGGCGCGCCTCGAACAGATGCCGCCGCAGCCGCCCCGCCGCCTCGACTTCCGAAAGCGTCCACGCGCGCGATCGCCCGCCTACCTCCTCGCACCACGCCGCGAAGGATTTGCGCGGGGTGAGGATCGCGTCGGGATCGGCGCTGGCGCCCTTGTGCGGATTGCCCGCCCATTCGACGATCTCGCGCTCTTCGGCGCGCAGCCAGATCATCGTCATCGGCGCCTCCCTGGCGATCGCGATCGCCAGCACGCCGCTCGCCAGATCGGCATAAGCGGCGGCGGGTGGATGTTGCGCGGAAAGATCGCGCGTCGCGAAGGTCTCGGCCTGCAACCGGGGCTGGACCCACCGCGCGAGGTCCAGCAGATCGGCGCCTGCCGGACAGCGCCCCGCGGTGATGATCCGCGACCCCTGGATCGCCGCGAAACCGTCGCTTCCGAGCATCCGGCAAAGATCCTCGCCCATCGCCTCGATGAAATGCTCGAAATCCTCCTCCGGGCTGACGCGCGAAAGGATCGCGTCTTCCGCCGATCGCAGGCGGATGCGTTCGCGATAGGTTTCGGCCTCCTCCTTCGCGCGGATCTGGCGCGCGAGCCCGCCCGCCAGCGCCGTACAGGCGGCGCGTACTTCGTAGGGCAATTCCCTCGGGCGCATATGATGGCAGGCGATCAGGCCCCAGAGCAGCCCGTCCCGGACGATCGAGATCGAGGCGGAGGCGCGCACGCCCATGTTCCTGAGATATTGGATGTGGATCGGCGATACGCTGCGGATGCCGACGTCGCCGAGATTGATCTGCGCGACTTCGGTGGGGAGGATCGGCACGGGCGCATAATCGACGTCGGGGATCACGCGGATGCGATTGCGTACATAGAGCGCGCGTGCCTGGCGTGGAATGTCGGTCGCCGGAAAATGGTGGTTCAGGAAAGCGTGGAGCCCTTCCGCTTTGTCCTCCGCGATCACCAGCCCCGCGCCGTCGTCCAGGAAGCGGTAGATCATCACCCGATCGAAGCCGGTCAGCTCGCGAAAGATCGGCGCCGCGCGTTCGCACAGGGATTTGAGGTCGCTGCTACGTTCGAAGGCCGCCGCCGCGCGATCGAGCTTGGCGAGGACCTGCGCGGCGGAAGGCGGCGCTTCGCGCACAGGCTCCAGTTCCACGACGATGCAGCCATCGGCGATGTGCAGAAAGCCGCCCAGATTCTCGGAGCGCCCCGGCACGGTGGCGAGCGGAACGACCACGCCGGGCTCGGCCAGCGGCAGCAGGGGTGTGATGTCCTGCGCCAGCAGCTCGTCCAGCCGCCGCCCGACCCATACCGGCGTCAGTCGCTCATCCACATCGCCCGCCGCGCCGGTCACGGTCCTCGTCCTGGCGTCGGCGATCAGCAGCAATCCGTGCGGCTGGATCGCGCCCGGGATATGGATCGGCTCGCGATCGCAGGCGGTGATATCGACGGGCCCCCCCTCTACCGAAGAAGGCGCGCTATCGTGATTATCGGTCTGCGTCTGCGACAGGATGCGTCTCCGTTCCGCGCGCCCGGACGCACCAGGCTATCCGTAAACGGAACGAAAGCAACGCGCTAGCCAGCGCGCTCGGCGAGAAGATAGGCGCCGATCAGCCCCGGCGCTTCGCGGCAGGCAGGCGCGGCGATCCGCTGCTGGAGCGCGGCCTCGTGGGCATCGCGGACATAGCCGCCGATCAAAGCCGCGGTCCGCGCGCGTATCGGCGCGAACAGGGCCTGCTGGGTCATAACGCCGCCGCCGAGCACGATCGTTCCCGGCGAAAGCGTCAGCAGCAGATTGGCGCACAATTGCGCGATATGCTCGGCCTCCACGGCCCATGCGGGATGATCGGCGGGCAAGGCATCGAGCCCGGCGCCCCAGCGCGCCGCGATCGCGCCGCCCGAGGCGATCCCCTCGAGGCAGTCGCCGTGCGTGGGGCAGACGCCCGCGAAATCGCCCAGCGCCGCGTGACGGCGGACGAAGATATGGCCCGCCTCGGGATGCAGCGTCCCGTGCAGCGGCGCGCCCGCGATCACGATGCCGACCCCGATGCCCGTGCCGACCGTCACATAGGCAAGGTCGCTCCCCCGACCGTGCCCCGCGCCCAGCGTCGCCTCGGCGAGCGCCGCGGCGTTGACATCGGTATCCAGCCCGATCGCGCCCGGGAAGATCGCGCGCATCGGCGCGAGCAGATCGGCGTCACGCCAGGCGATCTTGGGCGTCTTGAGGACGCGCCCGTAGCTCGGCGATCCCCGATCGAGATCGACGGGGCCGAAGCTGGCGATGCCCGCGCCGGCATATCCACCGGGCGGGGCATGTTCGGCGAAGAAGGCGCGGGCCTCCGCGAAGGTCGCGTCGGGATCGCGCGTCGGAATGCGCCGGGTGACGCGCGATCCCTCGCGCGCCGATCCCACGCCGAGCAGGAATTTCGTGCCGCCCGCCTCGATCCCGGCATAGAGCGCGGTCATGGGCGGCTGGTCCGAATGCGTCTCATCGCTTCAACCTACAATAGCGATGCGGCGCGGCGAAGGGGCACCGCTCAGTCCGCCGCCACCACATGCGTCGTCGGCGCCGCGCGCCGCGTGAGCCACACCACCCCGATCATCGCCAACACCAGCCATGCGCTGATCCAGAACAGCTCGGTCGAGGCGAGCAGATAGGATTGGTTGATGATCGTGCGCATGATCGATCCGTTGGCCTGCTCGGCGGTCATCCCGTGCGCCTGCATCTGGCTCATCGCCTGCTGATAGACCGGCGAATAGGGATTGGTCGCTTCCACCAGCCGTGTCTGATGGAGCGTTTCCCGCTGCGTCCAGAAAGTCGTGATGAGCGAGGCGGAGAAGCTGCCCGTCGTGATCCGCGCGAAGTTCGATATGCCGCTCGCCGCAGGCACCTGCTGCGCCGGAATCCCGTCCAGCATGATCGTCAGCAGCGGCACGAAGAAGATCGCCATTCCGACGCCCTGCAAAAGTTGCGGCATCATCAGCACCCAGAAGCTGGCGTCGGCGGTGAAATGCGATCGCATGAAATAGGAGCCCGCGAACGACATGAACGCGATCGAGGCGAGGATCCGCGGATCGAGGTTGCGCATCCGTCCGAAGATCGGCGTCGCGATGATCGCGATGAAGCCCGAGGGCGCCGCGATTAGCCCCGCCCAGCTCGCCGTGTAGCCGACCTCCTGTTGCAGCCACAGCGGAAACAGCAGATTGTTGCCGAACATCACCGCATAGCCGAGGCACAGCGCCAGCGTCGCGATCGCGAAATTGCGCCTGCGGAACAGCGACAGGTCCACGGCGGGATGCTCTTCGGTCAGCTCCCAGATCAGCCATGCGACGAAGCCGATTGCCGCGCAGATCGAGAGGATGACGATCATCGTGCTGTTGAACCAATCGTAATTCTTGCCGAGATCGAGCACCACCTGAAGGCTGAAGACCCAGAAGGCGAGCAGCAGCAGGCCGACCGTATCGATCGGCAGCTTCCGCGTCGGCGTATCGCGCGTCTTGAGCGCACGCCAGGTGAGCCAGCCGGTCGTCAGCCCAACCGGCACGTTGATCAGGAAAATCCAGCCCCAATGGTAATTGTCCGAGATGAAGCCCCCGAGCAGGGGGCCGAGGACCGGCGCCGCGAGCGTCGTCATCGACCAGATCGCGAGCGCCAACCCGCGCTTGGCGGGCGGGAAGATCATCAGCAGCAGCGCCTGGCTGCCGGGGATCATCGGCCCCGAACAGCCGCCTTGGAGGATCCGGAAGACGATCAGCGAGGGCAGATCCCACGCTATCCCGCACAGCAGCGATGCGAAGGTGAAGGCCAAGACCGATACGGTGAACGTCCGCACCACGCCGAAGCGCGCCATCAGCCAGCCGGTCAGCGGCACCGTCACGCCGTTGGCCACGGCGAACGAGGTGATCACCCAGGTGCCGCTATCGGTCGAAACGCCGAGGTTGCCCGCGATCGTCGGCAGAGAGACGTTGGCGATCGTGCCGTCCAGCACCTGCATGAAGGTGCCGAACGCCAGCGCCATCGCGGTGATCGCCAGCGGCAGGCCGGCGAGCGGGGGCGGTTCGGCCCCCGGCGCGCCGGGCCCGCTCACGCGCCGTGCCCGAGATTCTCCGCGATGATCCGGCGGATGCGTGCGTCGACCTGCGCATTGCCTTCGAAGCTCGCCTGCCGCCCGCCGGCGGGCGGCGCGCTCGCCGCGACCATCGATCCGGATTCATCGGAGGTATCGACCCTGGCGCTGACCGAAAGCCCGATGCGCAGCGGATGCTCGCGCAGCTCGCGCGGATCGAGCGCGATGCGCACGGGGACGCGCTGGACGATCTTGATCCAATTGCCCGTCGCGTTCTGCGGCGGCAACAGCGAGAAAGCCGAGCCGCTGCCCGCGCCGAGCCCCAGCAGGCGGCCATGGAAGATGATCTTGCCGCCGTAGACGTCCGCCTTGATCTCGACCGGCTGGCCGACGCGAAGATCCCGGAGCTGCGTCTCGCGGAAATTGGCGTCCACCCAGAGCGTGTCGAGCGGCACCACCGCCATCAGCGGCGTGCCCGCCGCCACGCGCTGGCCGATCTGCACGGTGCGTTGCGCGACGACGCCGGTCACCGGCGCGAAGATTTTCATATAGCTGCGGCCGATCGCGGCGCGGCGGACGTTGGCGATCGCCGCCAGCACCGCGGGATTGTCGGAAATCGTCGTCCCCGAAACGCTGCTCGCGGCCTGCGCGCGGCGCGCCTGGGCGAGCCTCAGCGCGGCATCGGCGGTGGTCACGGCATCGCCGGCGTGCGCCAGCTCCTCGCCGGAGACCGCTCCCTCGCGCGCGGCGTCCTTGCGGCGCGTATAATCGTTGCGCGCGCGATCGAGCGAGGCCCGCGCCTGCGCGATCTCGGCCCCGGCTTCGTCCACCGCCGAATTCTCCGATCGCACCGCCCGCACCGCGCGCCCGAGATCGGCTTCGGCCGAGGCCAGCGCGATATCCTGCGTCGCCGGGTCCAGCTCGATCAGCGGCTGGCCGCGCGTCACCTGCTGCGTATTGTCGGCGTTGAGCGCGAGCACGGTGCCGCTTTCGCGCGCGGTGATCGCCACGACATCACCGCCGACATAAGCGTCGTCGGTCGATTGCACCGATGCCGCGAACAGCCGCGACACCAGATAGGCGATCACCCCCAACACCACCACCACGCCGAGGATCATGAAGGCGCGGCGGCGCGTGCGCGGACGAGCGCGCGCTGGTGGCGGCGCGGTATCGGGGCGGGTCATCGTCTCGGCGGGAGAGAGATCCTCGATCACCACCGGCGCGTTGCCTTCGAATTTGTGCGTGCTGTCGTTCATGATCTGGGGTCCGGAGTCCTGGTGGCGGCGATCGCGGGGGGATCGGGGACGAAGCCCCCGCCAAGCGCGGCGATGAGCTGGATGCGGCGGCTCAGCGCGTCAGCCTGGAGCCCGACGAGCTGTTGTTCGGCCTCGAGCAGGCGGAACCCCGATTCGATCGCGTCGAGCTGCGTGCCGAGCCCGGTACGCGTGCGGACCCCGTTGAGCCGCACGGTATCGCGCAGCCCCGAGACCACCTCCCCCTGCCGCGCCAGATCGTCGTCGGCCGAGCGCACGTTGGTGATCGCGTCGGCGGATTCGCGCACGGCGGTCAGCACCGAATCATTGTAGGAGGAGACCGCGCGATCGAGATCGGCGGTGGCGCCGCGATATTGCGCGCGCAGCTTGCCGCCGTCGAAGATCGGCAACGTCACCACCGGGCCGCCGCCGAGTTGCGCCGAGCTCGCCGTGAAGAGGTTGGAAAGCCCGCTGGAAAGCAGGCCCGCGAGCGCGCTGATACTGACGTTGGGCAGAAAGGCGGTGCGCGCGATCCGCCGATTGGCGACGCTCGCATCGATCCGCGCCTGGCCCGCGAGAAGATCGGGGCGGCGGCCGAGCAGATCGGCGGGAAGCAGTTGCGGCACGCTCGGCGGCCGATCCAGCGCCAGCACGGGGGCGGCGATCTCCGGATAGAAATCGGCGCCACGCCCCACGAGCGCCGCCAGCATGTGCACCAGCAGCGCGCGCTGGCGCAGCGCCCGCACCCGCGATTGCTGCGCCTCGGCGAGCAGGGTCTGCGCGGTGCGTAGATCGAACTGGCTGGAAAGCTGGTTGCGAATGCGCGTCTGAACGAAGCCGAGCGCTTCTTGCCGGGTCTTCACGAAGCGCGCCCCCACCCGGATCTGCTGCTCCGCCTGCGCGAGCCCGACATAGGTCTGGGCGATCGAGGAGGCGATCATCAGCCTGGCGGCGGCGGCATCCAGCCCGGCCGCGACGGCATCGCTGCGCGCCCGTTCGACCGTGGCGCGCTGGCGCCCGAACAGATCGAGGTTCCAGTTCAGCGTCGCGCCGACGACGCCCAGGGTCGACCAGCCGCCCCCGCCGATGAAATTGTCGCTCCCCCGCAATTCCTGCACCGTCGCCAGCCCGCTGATCTGCGGCTGCTGCTGGGCGCGCACGGCCTCCAGCGTCGCGGTCGCGATCCGTACGCGGGCGAGGCCCGTTTCGAGCGACGGGTTGTTCGCCAGCCCGGCCTCGATCAGCCGATCGAGCTGCGGATCGCCGAACGCGCTCCACCAATCGGCGCCGATTGCCGGGGATTGCGCGGCAAGACCGAGCGAGCCCGGCGCCAGTACCGCGACCTGCGGATCGCCGCGCGGCACGCTGGCGCAGCCCGCCAGCAAGGAGGCCGCGGCGCAGGCGAGGATCGATCCTCTGATCATGCCGCCAGCTCCTCGACGTCGCCGGCCTTGCGTTCGACGGCGGCGAGCAGCCGGCTGAGCCCGGCGACCAGTGCCTCGAACTCGGCGCGATCGAATTCGGCGAACACCTCGTTCCATGGGCCGACGACCGCCGGGGCGAGCAGATTGACCTTGTCGATCCCCTCCGCGGTGATGACCAGCGAAACCACCCGCCGATCACCGCCCGCCCGATTGCGCGCCAGCAGCCCGCGCTGCTCCAGCCCGTCGATCAGCCGCGTCACCGCGCCGGTCGTATGCCCGAGTTCGCGCGCAAGCTCGCCGGGGTTGCGCGTGCGCCCGTCGCGCACCAGCTTCAGCGCGACCCATTGCGAAAAATTGATGTCGCCCGCCGGAAAGTCGGCCTCGATCCAGCTTGCCATCAACTTATCGATCCGCCGGATCAGCCGGCCCGGCGCACAGCGCGCGGCACAATCGTCTATCGTGAAGTAAGCCATCTTCGACTCGCTTTTTACCTGCACAGGCAGATACATACCCCGCAGATGCTGTCAAGGCTGTTCAGCAGCTATTCTGTCGTTATTTTGGGGCTTTGACGTGGATCGCCCGCATTGGCGTTGGCCCCGGCACGCAGGGCGGCTATTTACCTGAAATGGCGCGACGTGCATGGGCGGCCGCGATGAACGCGCATCGGCAGGGCCGGGGTCGGACCGGACCTAATCTGGTCGGCATTGCCGCGCGCCTCCTCCTGCCCGGCGTCGCGCTCGCCCTGAGCGGCTGCGGCATCGGCGTTCTCGATCCGGTGGGGCCGGTCGGCGGCGCGCAGCGGACGATCCTGTTCGATTCGGTCGGCATCATGCTGTGCGTCGTCGTGCCGGTGATCCTGGGCACGGCGGGGATCGCCTGGTGGTTTCGCGCATCGAACCGCCGCGCGACCTACCGGCCCGATTTCGTCTATTCGGGCCGCATCGAAACGATGATCTGGGGGATCCCCTTTCTGGTGGTGCTGTTCCTCGGCGGCATCGCCTGGATCGGCGCGCACGAGCTCGATCCCGCGAAGCCGCTGGCGTCCCCGGCCAAACCGTTGGAGGTCGAAGTCGTCTCGCTCGATTGGAAATGGCTGTTCATCTATCCCGAAGCGGGGATCGCCAGCGTCAACCGGCTGGTGCTGCCGGTGGGCAGGCCGGTGCATTTCCGCCTTACCTCGGCGAGCGTATTCAACGCTTTCTTCGTGCCGCGCCTCGGCAGCATGATCTACACGATGAACGGCATGACCACCCAGCTCAACCTCCAGGCCGATCGCGTCGGGCGCTATCCCGGCCAATCCTCCCACTTCAGCGGGGACGGCTTCGCGGGCATGCGTTTCGATGCCGATGCGGTGCCGCCCGCGGCGTTCGATGGCTGGGTGGCGCATGCCAGGAGCGCGGGCCCGCTGCTGGACCGATCCGCCTATCTGGCGCTCGCGCGGCCGAGCAGCGCGGTAGCCCCTTATGCCTATCGCGCGGTCGTGCCGAAACTGTTCGACGCCATCGTGATGCACACGATCGATGCGCCGCCGTCTCCCGCCGTCGCGACGGCGCGGCGCTGATGTTCGGCAAGCTTAGCTGGGCGGCGGTCCCGATCGATCAGCCGATCCCGCTGGCCGTGTCTGCGGTCATCGCCATCGCGATGCTGGGCGTCGCCGCTCTGGCATGGCGGAAGGGATGGGTGCCGTATCTCTGGTCCGAATGGATCACCAGCGTCGATCACAAGCGCATTGGCGTGATGTATTGCCTGCTCGCGCTGATCATGTTGCTGCGCGGCTTTTCGGACGCGGTGCTGATGCGCTCGCAACAGGCGCTGGCCTATAATTCGCCGGGTTATCTGCCGCCCGAACATTATGACCAGGTCTTTTCCGCGCACGGGACGATCATGATCTTCTTCGTGGCGATGCCCTTCGTCGTCGGGCTGATGAACTTCGCGGTGCCGCTCCAGCTCGGCGCGCGCGACGTCGCCTTTCCCACGCTCAATTCGGTGAGCTTCTGGCTGACCGCCAGCGGCGCCTTCCTGATCACTTTGTCGCTGCTCGTCGGCAATTTCGCGCGAACCGGCTGGCTGCCGTATCCGCCGCTTTCGGAGCTGGCTTACTCGCCCGACGTGGGCGTCGATTATTATCTCTGGGCGCTCCAGATATCGGGCGTCGGCACGCTGATGAGCGGGATCAACCTCGTCACCACGATCCTCAAGATCCGCGCGCCGGGGATGGGCTATCTGCGGATGCCGGTGTTCTGCTGGACGAGCCTTGCCTCCAACCTGCTGATCGTCGCCGCCTTTCCGATCCTGACCGCGACGCTGGCGATGCTGATCCTCGATCGCTACCTCGGCTTCCACTTCTTCACGAACGACGGCGGCGGCAACGCCATGATGTTCATGAACCTGATCTGGGCGTGGGGGCATCCCGAGGTCTATATCCTCATCCTGCCCGCGTTCGGCATCTTCTCGGAGGTGATCTCCACCTTTTCGGGCAAGCCGCTGTTCGGCTATCGATCGATGGTCGCGGCGACGCTGGCGATCTGCATCTTGTCCTTCATGGTCTGGCTGCACCATTTTTTCACGATGGGGGCGGGCGCCGACGTCAACGCGGTGTTCGGCGTCGCGACGATGATCATCGCGGTGCCGACGGGCGTGAAAGTCTTCAACTGGCTGTTCACCATGTACGGCGGCCGCATCCGCTTTTCGGTGCCGATGCTGTGGTCGGTCGCCTTCATGGTGACGTTCGTGATCGGCGGGATGACGGGCGTGCTGATGGCGGTGCCGCCGGTAGACTTCGTGCTGCACAACAGCCTGTTCCTCGTCGCGCATTTCCATAATGTCATCATCGGCGGCGTGCTGTTCGGGGCGTTCGCTGGCTATAATTACTGGTTTCCCAAGGCGTTCGGCTTCACGCTGGATGAGCGGCTGGGCAGATGCGCATTCTGGTGCTGGATCGTCGGCTTCTATGTCGCCTTCATGCCGCTCTATGTGCTGGGTCTGCTCGGCATGACGCGGCGGATGCAGCGTTACGACGTCGCCGCCTGGCATCCGTGGCTGATCGTCGCCGCCGTTGGCGCCGCGATCATCGGGCTGGGGATGATGTTCCAGATCGTGCAGCTCGTATATTCGATCCGCACGCGCGATCGTCGCCGGGACGAGACCGGCGATCCGTGGGACGGCCGCTCGCTGGAATGGTCGACCGCTTCGCCGCCGCCCGCGTTCAATTTCGCGCTGCTGCCCGACGTCCACGATCAGGAAGCCTATTGGCAGGCCAAGGAACAGGCGCGCGATCAGCAGGAGAGCGCCGACGAGCCCGACTATGAGGCGATCGAGATGCCGCGCAACACCGCCACCGGCGTGGTCACCGCCTTCTTCGCCACGGTGTGCGGGTTCGCGCTGATCTGGCATATCTGGTGGCTGGTCGGGGCGGCGCTGGTCGGCGCCTTCGCGACCTTCGTCGTCTTCGCATGGCGCGACGAGGGCGAGTATCGCGTCCCTGCCGAAGAGGTCGCGCGGATCGATCGGGCCACGCGTGCCGTCCGCGCCCACCAGCTTTCCGGGCGGGAGCGGATCGCATGAGCGCCGATGCCGCGCCATCGAACGGCGATCCCAACAAGATCGGCCGCGCCGGCAGTGCATCGCAGGCGCGCGGGCATGGCGAAGGCGGCCCCGCTTCGAAGCGCGTGATCGTCGGCTACGGCTTCTGGATTTTCCTGCTTTCAGACATCGTGATGTTTTCGGGTCTGTTCGCGGCCTATGCGGTGCTCGCGCCGGAGACGGCGGGCGGCCCCGGGCCGCGCCAGCTCTTCGATCTGCGCAACGTCCAGATCGAAACCGCCTGCCTGCTGCTGTCGAGCTTCGCCTGCGGGCTCGCGACGATCGCCGCCGAACGCGAGCATATGCTCCGCGCGCAGGCCTGGCTGCTGGTGACCGGCCTGCTCGGCACCGCCTTTCTCGGCCTCGAGCTCCGCGAATTCGCGACGATGGTCGGCCAGGGCGCCGGGCCGGGGCGCAGCGCCTTTCTCTCGGCCTTCTTCACGCTCGTCGGCTGCCATGGCGCGCACGTCACCGTCGGCCTGCTGTGGCTGGGCACGATGATGGCGCAGCTCTGGGCCAAGGGCTTCAAGCCGCAGATCATGCGGCGGATGCTGTGTTTCGGGCTGTTCTGGCACGCGCTCGACATCATCTGGGTCGCGCTTTTCACCGTCGTCTACATCCTGGGGATGCGCCAATGACCGCCGAAACGCCGGAGACCGAGGACGATGACGGCGCGCCCGGCGGCAAGGCCAAGCATGGCGCGATCAGCTATGTCATCGGCCTCGGCATGGCGGCGACGCTCACTTGGCTGAGCTTCGTCGTCGCCGGCGGCACCGCGGTATGGGGGCCGGGCATCCCGGCAGCACTGCTCGCGCTGGCGGTCGCGCAGATCGGCGTGCACCTCGTCTTCTTCCTGCACATCTCGACGGGCCCCGATCATACCAACAATGTGCTGGCGCTCGCGTTCGGCACGCTGATCATCGGGCTGGTGCTCGCGGGCTCCCTGTGGATCATGGCGCATCTCAACGCCTCGATGATGCCGGGCCGGATGCCGGACGGCGGCAGCTTCTGATCGGCCGGAGCCGGCGGTCCTTCTAATCCGCCGCGCGGGCTCGTCCCCCTTGAATTGCGCGGTCGCCGCGCTCTAATTGCGGCCATGGCACACCGGCATCAGCATCATGAAGGCGCATCGCTGGCCAGCGCCGCCAAGGCCGCGCTGATCAAGGCGGGCGAACAGTGGACGCCGATGCGCGAGACCGTGTTCGGGGCGCTCAGCGAACAGCAGCGCCCGGCATCGGCCTATGACATCGCCGATCTGATCTCGAAGCGCGAAGACCGCCGCGTGCCGGCGAACAGCATCTATCGGATCCTCGATCTGTTCGTCGCCACCAATCTGGCGCGGCGGGTGGAAAGCGCCAACGCCTACATCGTCAACGCGCATCCCGCCTGCCAACATGATTGCATGTTTCTGATCTGCGATGGCTGCGGCACGGTCACCCATGTCGATGACGACAAGCTCGCCGGCCTGCTTCGCGATGCCGCGGGTGCGAAGGGGTTCAAGCCCGAAAGGCCCGTGGTGGAGATGCACGGCCGCTGCGCCGATTGTGCATAGACCGCTTCGGTCGCAGCGCCGATCTGTCTTCGCGCTGATCGACTGATCTGTCCTCGATAGGATAACGGCGCCGCCGTCATAAGCCCGCGCCGGCGACCGATTTTCACATTTCAGCCGACCCAAAGGCCCGCTCGTCGCCTTGATAGTGCACGGCGGCATTTTTTGTCTGGCGTTCGGCACGCAGCTTGGACAATAGAACGATACATCATATCGGAGACGTGTCATGAAATTTTGCTGGGCGGGTGCGGCGGCTCTGTGGGTGCTGGCGGCGGCGGGTGCCGGAGCGCAGGTGATCGAGACCGCCCCGTCGCCGGTAGCACCGTCGGATCCAGCATCGCGAACCGATACCGGAGCCGCTGCTTCCGCCGACAAATCCGACATCGTGGTGACCGCGCGACGGCTCGATGCCGCCCGCGCCATGATCCAGCCGAGCCTCGGCGCCACCTCCTATACCGTCACCAACGCCACCATCCAGGCGCTGCCCGGCGGCGACAACCAGCAGTTCAACCAGATCATTCTGCAGCTTCCAGGCGTCGTGCAGGACGGCTTCGGCCAGTTCCACGTCCGCGACGATCACAACAATCTGCAATATCGCATCAACGGCACGATCCTGCCCGAGGGCATCGCCGTGTTCGGCCAGACGCTCAGCCCGCGCCTCATCGAGCAATTCTCTCTGGTGACGGGCGCGCTGCCCGCGCAATATGGCCTGCGCACCGCGGGCATCATCGACATCACCACCAAGAGCGGGCTGTTCAACGATGGCGGCTCGGTCTCGCTCTACGGCGGCAGCCGGGGCATGATCGAGCCCTCGATCGAATATGGCGGATCGTCGGGATCGACCAACTATTTCGTTTCCGGCGATTATCGCCACAGCCGCCTCGGCATCGAGAGCGTCGACGGCTCGTCGAGCCCGCTGCACGATCGCACCGATCAGGGGCAGGCCTTCGCCTATGTCGATCATATCATCGACGACAACAATCGCGTCTCGTTCGTCGGCGGCTATTCGAACCAGCATTTCGAGATCCCGAACCCGCGCGGCCTGAATGCCGCGACCGACGGCACGGGCTTCGACGTCGGCGGCGTCACCGCCTTCCCGAGCGAGGCGCTGGACGAGCGCCAGCTCGAGCAGACCGGCTTCGGACAACTGGCGCTGCTGCACACCGGCGGTGCTCTCACTCTCCAGACATCGCTGTTCGGGCGCTACTCGACGCTGAGCTACAAGCCTTCGGTGCTCGGCGAGCTACTGTTCAACGGCTTAGCGCAGCGCGCCGTGAAGCATGATTTCACGGTCGGTGGGCAGGTCGATGCCGCCTACCTGCTGAGCGACACGCATACGCTGCGGTTCGGCGGCGTGATCACGCGCGATCGCGGCACCAGCCGGACGACGACGCAGGTCTTTCCCGTCGATGCCGCCGGCAACCAGGCGGGCCAGCCGTTCAGCGTGATCGACAATGGCGGCAAGACCGAGATGAGCTACTCGGCTTATGTGCAGGACGAATGGAAGCTGCTGCCGACGGTGACGTTCAATTTCGGCGGCCGCTTCGACTATTACAAAGGCTATCGCGCCGAGCATCAGTTCAGCCCGCGCGCCAACCTCGTCTGGCAACCGACGGGCACGACGACCCTCCATGCCGGCTATGCGCGCTATTTCTCGCCGCCGCCGTTCGAGCTCGTCGCCACTACCACGATCGCCAAGTTCACGGGCACGAGCGCCGAGGCACCGGGCACGATCAACACGACGCCTTTTGCCGAACGGCAGAATTATTTCGATGTCGGCTTGCAGCAGAAGATCGGCGATACCGGCCTCACGCTGGGGGTCGACGGCTACCACCGCCGTTCGAAGAATCTGATCGACGAAGGCCAGTTCGGCGCGCCGATCGTGCTGACGCCGTTCAATTATCGGCGCGGGCGGATCGACGGGATCGAGGCCAATGCGAGCTACGCCAAGGGGCCGCTGCTCGCCTACGCCAACTTCGCTTACGCCAAGGCCAAGGGCAAGGACGTCGTCTCGAGCGAGTTCAATTTCGATCCCGACGATCTCGCTTATATCCAGAATCATTATATCTATCTGGATCACGATCAGACTTACACGGGCTCGGCTGGCATCTCCTACGCCTTCCAGCAGGGCGACCTGAAGGGCTTCAAGCTCGGCGGAGACATGATCTACGGTTCGGGTCTGCGCGCCGACGGCGATGTGCCGAACGGCCGGGGGCTCAAGGACTATGCGCAGTTCAACCTATCGGCGAGCTATCGCTTCGCGGGGCCGGGGATCACCGTCCGTCTCGACGTGATCAACGTCGGCGATCACACATATCAGATTCGGGATGGATCGGGCGTCGGTGTCGGCGCGCCGCAATTCGGGGCGCGGCGCGGCTTCTTCGGCGGCATTTCCAAGGAGTTGTAACGGATTGGAAGATCGTCACAGCGCCTGATGCGTCTACCGACGGACTATCTGTCCGCGCGCACCAGCGCCGTCTCCGCGAGATGCTCGGCGATGAACCAGACCTGCGGTTCGTTGGTGCGGATGACGTTGCTGACCAGCAGATCGTTGGTGCCGTCGTCTCCGGCTTCATCGGCGGCGTCGGCACCCTCGTGCGCCTGCCGCAGAATGATTTCATGCGCTTCCAGCAGGCGCGCGAGTTGCGAAGGAACATCCTCGCGGCCCTTCGGCGGGCGCGGGATTTTGGTCGCCTCGGCGACGTCGGGGGCCATGGCGATGCTGATCCCGCCGAGCGCCATGATCCGCTCGGCGATCATGTCGACCAGTTCCGCCTGCTCCTCATAATGCTTATCGAGCAGCAGGTGGAGCTGGTAGAAGGTGGCGCCGGACATCTGCCAATGGTGCTTCTTGTAGAGATCGCGCAGCGTCATCGTATCGGCGAGGATCTGGTTTAGCGTCGCCACGCTCTGCGTCCGGGCATTATCCTCCAGCGCCAACGGCAGCTTCTTGAGCGTGCCGAACGGCTGGATTTCGCGATAGTCGACCTGGTATTGCGGCTGGGCGGCGCGTGCCTGCTTCTTGGCCATCTCAAAGTCTCCGGAAGAACATCAGGTGAGACGATGCCACGCCCGGTTAGGGACAAGGCGTCGTGCGGTCGTTAAACCGCCGTACCGATCGGAGGTTGCATGGGCGAGGTAAGCAGGGAGCATTGGGGGCCCTATGGCGTCGTCGTCCCGGCATCGATGAAGCCGCGCAGCGTCACCAGCGGCGCGCCGCGGCTATCGGCCAACGAGACGATGATCTGCCGGATGTCGGGATCGTCGCTCGATCTTATGTCTTCGGTGACGCGCCAGTCCTGATCCAGCATGCGGACGACGGGCGGTCGATCGATCGCCTTGCCATGATCGAGGCTGAGCTCGGCAAGGCGGTTTTCCGCGACCCATTGCGCGGTAGCACGCCGTTCGAGCCCCCTTGCGGCATCCACCGATCCCTCAAGGGCCCGGATCAGCCCGGCGCTGGCGATCGCCAGGATCGCGAGCGCGACCAGCGCCTCGATCAGCGTGAAGCCGGCTTCATTATCGGGCATGGTCATGGCTTGGCATCCGGGCGGCTGGCGGTCGCGTCGAGGCCATCGAAATGGATCGTCCATCGGGCCGCTTCGGTGCCCAGCTTGAGATCGATCGGGCCGCCGGTGCCATCGGGCGCGATCGGCAGGCTGCCGGATCCGGGCCCCGCGTCCAGGCGTAACCCCCGGGGCAGATCGTGCCGGCCAAGCTCCTCGACCGGATCGGCGCGCCACGCCCCCGCCTTGGCGTCCCAATCGACGAATTTGTAGCCGTCGTGATCCCAGACGAAGGCGAGCCGCCGCTCGCTGATCCGGACATCATCGGCCGCGAGGCGCAGCCGCGCGGCGAGCCTGCGCGCTTCCTCGCCGGATGCGCGATCACGATCGCCCGTGCCGATCGCCAGCACCGTGACGCCCGCCATCACCGCGATGATCGCCAGAACGACGAGCATCTCGACGAGCGTCAGGCCCGCCTCGCCAATCCAATGCCGATCGATCGCCTTGCGCGGTCGGCGGCCGGGCTTTCGCAAGCATCGCATCCTGTTACTATAGCGTGCGCCGGCGCCAAGTCATCGCGCATGGCGGCGTCGGGAGGTCCGCCGCCTCCCAGTTCAACAGCGGGGTTAGCCGAGCTTGCTACCGACCGGGCCTCGAACAGCATCCATACCGGCGCGGGAAACGGGCTTCACCCTGATCGAGATGATGGTCGCGCTGGCGTTGTTCGCGCTGATCAGCATTGCCGGCGCAGCGCTGATCAACAGCGTGCTGGGCGCGCGCGAACGCGTGCAGCAAAGGCTGGAGCGTCTGGCCGATCTGCAACGCGCCATGTATCTGCTCGACGCCGACTTCCGACAAATCTCCCCCGCGCCGATCGCGGAGGAAGGCTCCGGCGTCAGCTTCGCGCGGCACGCCGGGGCGGCGGGCGATCAGGCGGTGAGCTACGCGCTGCAATCCGGCGTCCTCGTGCGCACGATCGGCGGGACACGGCAGCCTATCCTCGCCGACGTTCGGGCCGTCCGCTGGTCGTTTCTCGATCCGCCCGCCGGATGGAGGCCGCATTGGCCGCCCGATCCCCGCAGCGTCGATCGCTGGCCGGCGGCGATCACGATCGAACTCGATCTCGCGCCCGGCAAGCCCGGGCCGGGCGGCATGCTCCGCCGCGTCATCCCGCTGCCGGCAATGCCATGACCCTCCGGCCGTCCGCGCGCGAGGAAGGCCTGGTCCTCGTCAACGTGCTGCTGATGGTCGTGCTCGCCAGCGGGCTGGTCGCCGCGATGTTGGTCGCGCAGAACGCCAGCCTGCAACGCAGCCAGCGCCTGCGCGACGCCGCGTCCGCCGATGCGGCGCTTGCCGGGGCGGAGCTTTCCGCGATCGGCGCGCTGCGCCGCGATGCCGTGCGCCAACCCGAAAGCGACGATCTCAACCAATCCTGGGCGAGGATCGGCGATCGCGATCGGGCGATCGCCGGAGGCACATTTTCGCTGGTGGTGGCGGACGCGCAGGCCAAGTTCAACGTGAACACGCTTGCGCGGGGCGATAGCGCGTCGCGCGCCACGCTGGCTTCGATCGTCGACCTGCTCCGCCTGCCGCCCGACGTCGCGACCCGGATCGCGGCGCTGCTCAAGGCGGTCGGCCCGATTTCCAGCCTCGCGCAGCTCGGCCTCGCGGGGGTGCAACCGGCGCAGATCGCCAAGCTGGCGGCGTTCTGCACGGTCCTCCCCCCCGCAGCCGCCACGATCAACGTCAACACCGCAGACGAGCGTCTGCTCGGCGTGCTGGTCGGCGATCAGGTCGCCGGGCGGCTGCTCGCCAACCGCCGGGCGCGACAGGGCTTTCTGGCGCGACCGGATTTCATCTTCGCGCGGACGCTCGTTCCCAGCAGCGCGGGCTTCGCGTCGGACTTTTATTGGGTGCGCGGCAGCGTTTCGATCGGCGGCACGCGCCGGGGCCAGACCACGCTGCTCAGGCGCGATGTGCGGGCGAAGCGGCCGGAAGTCGTGCCGATCAGCCGCTGGATCGGGGGGGGGGCGCCGTTGGAGGCACCGCCGTCGCCGTGATCCTCATACTGTCTTAGTCGGATGCTTGCCCGCGAGAATCAATTCTTTGTGAAATCTAATGATAAACTCAAGGCTCTGGTTCGTTTTCTATCCGTCAGCGGCCATATTCTCGCACATTTCTCAGATATGTCTTAGCTTTTAATACAATCCATGTTAGGGCGCTACATCGCTGCTCGTGTAACTGGGTGCTGGCGACTGAGAGATGCGTGTGCTCCCGCCCGATCGGGAGGCCGTATGTCCGACGCGTCCGCGCTTATCAAACTCGCCGGAAAGCTGGGTTCGCTCAACCGGCTCGATGCGGAAGACAGAGCTGCGATCCTGGCGCTGCCGCATCGGATGCGAACCTATGATCCGGCCGCTTATCTGGTGCGCGAAGGGCAGCCTCCCGGAAAACATTGCAGCTTCATCATCGCCGGTTTCGCTTTTCGGCAGAAGCAGACGGCGCAGGGCACGCGCCAGATCGTATCGATCAACATGGCCGGCGATCTTCTGGATCTTCAGCAGCTCTTCCTGAAGATCAGCGATCACAATATTCAGGCGCTGACGCGGCTCGAAACCGCCGAACTGGATCGCGCGGCACTCCGCGCCCTCGCGCGGGAGCGGCCCGCCGTCGGCGAAGCGATGTGGATCGATGCAATGATCGAAGCCTCGATCTTCCGCGAATGGGCGCTGAACGTCGGCCGCCGCGATGCCCGCGCGCGCATCGCCCACCTGCTCTGCGAATTCGCTACGCGGATGAAGGCTGCCGGCATCGCGACCGACGGCCGATACGAATTGCCGATGACGCAGGAGCAGATCGGCGATGCGACCGGGCTCACCGGCGTTCACGTCAACCGCACGCTGCGATCGCTGGCCGCCGATGGGCTCATCCATCGCGACAGGCGCTTCCTCGGCTTCGCCGATTGGGATCGCGTGCGCGCCGCCGCGGATTTCAGCGCGCTTTATCTGCATCTCGATCAGTCCGCACCGGAAGGGTAAAAGCCGTTGGGCGGCGATCGTGCAGGCGGCTTGCCGTAGCGCGTGCCGGTCCATACAACGGTCCGACGAGAGCGCCACGCGAAGCGCTCCGTTGGATAGGATGTTCGAGGGGGGAACCCAATGCTGATCGTTGAACTGGCCTTCGCCTGCGGATTGCTCGCGGTGCTCTACGGAATTCTGACGAGCATCCAGGTGCTGCGCCAGCCGGCGGGAAACCAAAGGATGCAGGATATCGCCGCCGCCATCCAGGAGGGGGCGCGCGCCTATCTGGCACGGCAATATACCACGATCGCGGTGGTCGGCGTGGTCGTCGTGGCGTTGGTATTCTATTTCCTCGGCACGGTATCGGCGGTGGGCTTCCTGCTCGGCGCGATCCTCTCCGGGCTGACCGGCTTCATCGGGATGAACATTTCGGTCAAGGCCAACGTCCGTACCGCCGAGGCGGCGCGCGGCAGCTTGCAGGGCGGGCTCACGACCGCCTTCCGTTCGGGCGCGATCACCGGCATGCTGGTGGCGGGGCTCGGGCTGCTCGCGATCTCGGGCTTCTTCTGGTATCTGGTCAGCACGCACGGCGCCAACCATGCGCCGACCGATCGCGTCGTCATCAACGGGCTGGTCGCATTGTCGTTCGGCGCGTCTTTGATCTCGATCTTCGCGCGGCTCGGCGGCGGCATCTTCACCAAGGCGGCAGACGTCGGCGCCGACCTCGTCGGCAAGGTCGAGGCGGGCATCCCCGAGGACGATCCGCGCAACCCGGCGGTGATCGCGGACAATGTCGGCGACAATGTCGGCGATTGCGCGGGCATGGCCGCCGATCTGTTCGAAACCTATGTCGTGACGCTGGGCGTGACGATGGTCTCGATCGCGCTGTTCCTGGGCAATTCGCTCGACACGCTAGCGCTGATGAGCCTGCCCCTGCTGGTGGGCGGCGTGTGCATCGTCACCTCGATCATCGGCACCTTCGCGGTGCGGCTCGGCGGCGGCACGATCATGGGCGCGCTCTACAAGGGCTTCTGGACGAGCGCGATCCTGGGCGCGGTGGCGATCTATTTCGCGACACGCTGGGCGCTGGGGGGCGACCTCAACCTGCAGCTCGGCGGGCATCTGGCGGCGGCCGGCCCCGGCACCACGGCGCGCACGGCGATGGGCACGGCGTTCACCGGCATGGACATCTTCTGGTGCATGCTGATCGGGCTGGCGGTGACGGCGGCGCTGGTGTGGATCACCGAATATTATACCGGCACCAATTACCGCCCGGTTAAATCGATCGCCAAGGCGAGCGTTACCGGGCACGGCACCAACGTGATCCAGGGGCTGGCGATCAGCCTCGAATCGACCGCCGCGCCGACGATCGTGATCGTCGTGGCGGTGATCGCGGCCTATCAATTGGCGGGCGTGATCGGCATCGCCTTCGCCGCGACCGCGATGTTGGCGCTCGCCGGCATGGTGGTGGCGCTCGACGCCTACGGCCCGGTCACCGACAATGCCGGCGGCATTGCCGAGATGGCTGGGCTGGAGCATGAGGTGCGCCTCAAGACCGATGCGCTCGACGCGGTGGGCAATACCACCAAGGCGGTGACCAAGGGCTATGCGATCGGATCGGCGGCGCTGGCGGCGCTGGTGCTGTTCGGCGCCTATACGGCGGACCTCAAGGAGTTCTTCCCCGCGCTGACGGTCGATTTCTCGCTGTCCAATCCCTATGTGATCGTCGGGCTGCTGCTCGGCGCGCTGCTGCCGTTCAGCTTCGGCGCGTTCGGGATGACCGCGGTCGGCCGCGCGGCGGGTGCTGTGGTCGAGGATGTGCGCGAGCAGTTTCGCACCAACCCCGGGATCATGGAGGGCACCAGCCGCCCCGATTATGCGCGCACCGTCGATCTCGTCACCAAGGCGGCGATCCGCGAGATGATCATTCCCAGCCTGCTGCCTGTGCTGGCGCCGGTGGTGGTCTATTTCATCATCGGCAAGGTCGCGGGGCAGGCGCAGGGCTTCGCGAGCGTCGGCGCGCTGTTGCTCGGGGTGATCGTCTCGGGGCTGTTCGTCGCGATCTCGATGACCTCGGGAGGCGGCGCGTGGGACAATGCCAAGAAATATATCGAGGACGGCAACCACGGCGGCAAGGGCAGCGAGGCGCACAAGGCGGCGGTGACCGGCGACACGGTGGGCGATCCGTACAAGGATACCGCCGGGCCGGCGGTCAACCCGATGATCAAGATCACCAATATCGTCGCGCTGCTGCTGCTGGCCGCGCTGGCGGCGCATGGATGATCATCCGGGTTGCGATCCGGAAAGCGGACGCATGAAGGAGCGCGACAGAGCACCCGCATCGGTATAGGGCAGGGCCAGCCTATTTCGGCTGGCGCGGCTCCGGACGCGCGGGAGAAGTCTCATGTCACGCGCGCTGAACCTCAATGCTCCGCAGGAGCATGTCCTCGAGACATGCGCCAAGCATTCCGCCGTGATCACGCAGATCGAAGTGCTGCGATCGGGCGGCACCCGCGTGGTGCTTCAGGATATGGAAGGCGCCGGGCTCGTCACCCGCGCCTACAAGGGCAAGGTGATCAGCGGGCCCGTGCGCCGCGCGCCCAACGGCACGATGCGCGACTGAGCGACCCGGCGCCGACCCGCCGGACAACTTTCGCGGTATGACGAGGGCGTTGCCCGCCGGCTTGCGCTGGCGGGCCTGCCGGTGACGGGCGTCACCTTGCTATGTCTCGCGGCCCGCTGGGCGGGCTGAGCGATCAGGCGGCTTCGGCGTCCTCGATGATCAGCGGGCCCGAATCCTGGCCCTTCGCCGAGGGATCGCGGTCGACGAATTCGATGACCGCCATCGAAGCCGCGTCGGAAGCGCGGATGCCCGCCTTGATCACGCGGCAATAGCCGCCGTTGCGGCTGACGTAGCGCGGGCCGATGACGTCGAACAGCTTCACGAGCTGGGCGTCGTCGAGCAGGCGCGCATGCGCGAGGCGGCGATTGGAAAGGCCGCCCTTCTTGGCGAGCGTCACCAGTTTCTCGACATAGGGGCGGAGCTCCTTTGCCTTGGCGACGGTGGTGAGGATCTGCTCATGCTTGATGAGGGCTGCCGCCTGGTTGCGGAACAGCGCGGTCCGATGGCTGGAGGTCCGCTGGAGCTTACGACCGCCGACGCGATGGCGCATGGTTCATTTCCTTCGTTCGTTCGGACGCCGTATCAGGTACGTCCGGCCGGGCGGTGATGAGGGCCACCGCCCAAAGCCCTTACATTGGCCCCGTCGTGCTTGCTGCACGAGACCCCAGCCTGCGCTGGGATGACGGAGTGGCGCGTCCGGAGACGCGCCACTCCGTCAGAACTCCTGTTCGAGCTTCTTGGCCATGTCCTCGATATTCTCCGGCGGCCAGCCGGGGATTTCCATGCCGAGGCGGAGGCCCATCGTCGACAGGACTTCCTTGATCTCGTTGAGGCTCTTGCGGCCGAAGTTCGGGGTGCGCAGCATCTCCGCCTCGGTCTTCTGCACGAGATCGCCGATGTAGATGATGTTGTCGTTCTTGAGGCAATTGGCCGAACGGACCGAAAGCTCGAGCTCGTCGACCTTCTTGAGCAGGAAGCGGTTGAGCTGGTTCGAATTGGCCTCGGGCTCCATCATCCCGCTCGACATCGGCGCCATCGGCATCGATTGGGTGGGTGCCGTCGAGACCGTCATGCCCTCGTCGAAATGGACGAAGAGCTGGAGCTGATCCTGCAGGATGCGCGCCGAATAAGCGAGCGCGTCCTCGGGCGTGACGGTGCCGTCGGTCTCGACGGTGATCGTCAATTTGTCGTAATCCAGCTCCTGGCCGACGCGGGTGTTCTCGACCTTGTAGGCGACCTGGCGCACGGGCGAATAGAGCGCATCGACCGGGATCAGGCCGATCGGCGCATCGGCCGGGCGATTGTTGGCGGCGGGTTCATAACCCTTTCCGATCGCGGCGGTGAGCTCCATGTTGAGCGTCGCGCCCTCGTCGAGATGGCAGAGCACTAGGGTGGGGTTCATCACCTCGATGTCGCCCGACGTGGCGATGTCGCCCGCGGTGACCTCGGCGGGGCCGGTCGCCGAAAGCTGAAGGCGCTTCGAGCCCTCGCCCTGCATGCGCAGCGCGACCTGCTTCACGTTGAGGACGATATCGGTGACGTCCTCGCGAACGCCGGCGAGGCTCGAGAATTCGTGGAGGACATTCTCGATCTTGATAGCAGTGACCGCGGCGCCCTGTAGCGACGACAGCAGCACGCGGCGCAGCGCATTGCCGAGCGTGAGGCCGAAGCCGCGCTCCAGCGGCTCGGCGACGAAGGTGGCGCGGCTCTTGCCGGCACCGCCAGCCTTGCGCTCCAGCCCCATCGGCTTCTTGAGTTCCTGCCAGTTCTTGGCGTTGACAGCCATGTTGTTCCCCTCGGGGTTTGGGCCGCGACGCGTCCGCCGCAGCCGTACAGATAAAGCGGAGCCCCGGCGGACCCCGGACCAGAAATCAGACGCGGCGACGCTTCGACGGGCGCACGCCATTGTGCGGGATCGAGGTGACGTCGCGGATCGAGGTGATGTGGAAGCCCACCGCCTGAAGCGCGCGCAGCGCGCTCTCGCGGCCCGAGCCGGGGCCCTTGACCTCGACCTCGAGCGTGCGGACGCCATGCTCGGCGGCCTTCTTGCCGGCATCCTCGGCGGCGACCTGAGCGGCATAAGGCGTCGACTTGCGGCTGCCCTTGAAGCCCATCATGCCGGCGGACGACCAGCTTATCGCATTGCCCTGGGCATCGGTGATCGTGATCATCGTGTTGTTGAAGCTGGCGTTCACATGCGCGACGCCGGCCGTGATATTCTTCCTCTCGCGCTTCTTGATGCGCTGGGGTTCGCGTGCCATTCTGAAGTTCCTGACCTAAATTTCTGTTGCGCTACGAAACCGCGCTCTCGCGCGGCTCCGGAGAAGAAGTGTAAAAACGATCCCCCGGATCGTTTTTACTACTTCTTCTTCCCCGCGATCGGCTTGGCCTTGCCCTTGCGGGTGCGCGCATTGGTATGCGTGCGCTGGCCATGGACGGGCAGGCCCTTGCGGTGGCGCAGGCCGCGATAGCAGGCGAGATCCATCAGCCGCTTGATGTTCATCGCCACCTGGCGGCGAAGATCGCCCTCGACGGTATAGGTGGCGTCGATCGTCTCGCGGATCTGGAGGACTTCCTGATCGGTGAGATCCTGGACGCGGCGCGCGGCCTCTATGCCGAGCTTGCCGGTGATTTCCCTGGCCTTGGCCGGGCCGATGCCGTGAATATAGGTCAGCGCGATTTCGACGCGCTTGTTGGTCGGGATGTTCACACCCGCGATACGTGCCATGGTTCCGTGTCTCCTCGCTCCACGGGGCGGCTGGCGACCGCCCCATCTCGACGCTTGATGGCCCGAAACGCAAGCGAGGCGCGCGCCGAAGCGCCGCCCGAAGCCGGTTTCATGGGATGAGCGTTCCTAAAAGGCCGCGCCGGCACTGTCAAGCGCCGGGGGATCGCCCTCTCAAGCCGGAGCGGTCTGTGCGTCGCTGGCGAGGATCGCCTCGATCGCCTCGGTGACATCGGCGATATCGGCCATGCCGTCGACGCGGGCGACGAGGCTCTTGGCTTCATAGTAAGGCAGGATCGGCGCGGTCTTGGCGCGATATTCGGCGAGGCGGGCACGGACGGTTTCGGCATTGTCGTCGGGGCGGCGCTTGAACTCGGTCGATCCGCAGACGTCGCAGACACCCTCCTGCCCGGGCGGCTTGAAGCGATCGTGATAGCCTTCGTTGCACTTGGCGCAGGTGAAGCGCCCGGAGATGCGATCGACCAGCGCCTCCTCGTCGACCGCGAGCTCGATGACGTGATCGAGCTTCATGCCATGCTTGGCGAGCAGGGCGTCAAGCGATTCGGCCTGCGCGCGGGTGCGCGGATAGCCATCGAAGATGAAGCCGGGGGCATGCGCCTCGAACTCCAGCCGCGCCTCGATCAGCGCGGTGACGACCTCGTCGGGAACGAGCGCGCCCGCCTTCATCAAGGCATCGGCCTGCCGGCCGATCTCGCTGCCGACCTTCACCGCCGCGCGCAGCATATCGCCGGTGGAAAGCTGGACGAGGCCATGCTTGGTCATCAAGGATTGCGCCTGCGTGCCCTTTCCCGCTCCAGGCGGCCCGAGCAGGATCAGGATCTTCACCGACGCATTCCTCCCTTGAGCTTCGCCTTCTTGATCAGGTCACCATATTGGTGCGCCAGAAGGTGGCTCTGGATCTGCGTTACCGTATCGATCGTCACGTTGACAACGATCAACAGGCTGGTGCCGCCGAAACCCACGAGATGGCGCGGGATGAACAGCTCCGGAAGCACGCAGATCAGCGTCAGATAGGCCGCGCCGAGCACGGTGATTCGCGTCAGCACATAATCGAGATAGGTCTCGGTGCTCTTGCCCGGGCGGATGCCGGGGATGAAGCCGCCGTAGCGCTTGAGATTGTCGGCGGTCTCCTCGGGATTGAACACCACCGCGGTGTAGAAGAATGCGAAGAAGATGATCCCGGCCGCATAGAGCACGAAATACATCGGCGTATCCTGGCCGATCCACTGGTTCAGCGAGATCACGAAATCGCCCCAGCGGCTCTCGCCGTTGATATGCTTGCCCGCGAACTGCGTGATCGTCAGCGGCAGCGCGAGCAGCGACGAGGCGAAGATCGGCGGGATGACGTTGGCGGTATTGATCTTGAGAGGCAGGAAGCTCTTGTCGCCCTGCTGCATCCCCCGCGCGGTCTGGCGCTTGGGATATTGGATCAGCACGCGCCGGGTCGCGCGCTCCATGAAGCAGATGAACAGAATGAGCCCGATCACCAGCACGAAGCCGCCCAGCACCATCAGCGGCGAGGTCGCGCCGGTGCGCGCCTGATCGAGCGCGCCGACGATCGTCGCGGGAAGCTGCGCGACGATGCCCGCCATGATGATCAGCGAGACGCCGTTGCCGATGCCGCGACTGGTGATCTGCTCGCCCAGCCACATCAGGAACAACGTGCCGCCGACGAGCGTGATCACCGTGGTCAGGCGGAACAGCATCGGATCGACGACCACCGCCGACTGGCCTTGGGAGGCACCCCAGGCGACGAGCCCCATCGAGATGAAATAGCCCTGGATCGCGGTGAGCCCGACCGTGCCGTAGCGGGTATATTGGTTGAGCTTCTTGCGCCCGCTCTCGCCCTCTTTCTTGATCGCGGCGAGGCTGGGCGAGAGCGAGGTCGCGAGCTGCACGACGATCGAGGCGGTGATATAGGGCATCACGCCCAGCGCCACGATCGACATGCGCGTGAGCGCGCCGCCGGTGAAGGTGTTGAAGAAATCCATCACCCCGCCCTTCGTCGTATCGAAGAGCGTGGCGAGCGCGCGCGGATCGATCCCCGGCAGCGGCACATAGGAGAGCAGGCGGAACACCACGAGCGCGCCGAGCGTGAACCAGATGCGCTTCTTGAGATCGGTCGCCTTCGCGAACTGCGAGAGGCTCGCGTTGGCGGCCAGTTGCTCGGCTGCGGATGGCATGGACTTTGCTGTATCCTGAAAATGAAAAAGCGGCGGCACGAACCCCGCACCGCCGCTCCATATAGTGCACTATTGGCTTATGCCACCCACGTCACCCCGGGCCCGTTCCGGGGTCCACTCCACCACATTCGCCGGAGCTTGCGGACGAGTGGATGCCGGGACGAGCCCGGCATGACGGTTATGGTTTAAGCCCGCGCCGCCTTCTTGGCGGCCTGCGCGGTGCGATGCTTGGCCTTGTGCTTGTCGGCGGCGGCGACCACCTCGATCACCGAGACCGAACCGCCCGCTTGCTCGATCGCCTCGCGCGCGCCCTTGGAGACGCCGGCGACGTTGAACGAGAGCTTGGCCGAATATTCGCCCTTGGCGAGGATGCGCACGCCATTCTTGCCGCCGCGTGCGACGCCCGCCGCCTTCAGCGTATCATGATCGATCGTCGCATCGGCGCCGAGCGTGCCGGCGTCGACCAGCTTCTGGATCGCGCCGAGGTTCACCTCGGCATAATCCTTGGCGAAGATATTGTTGAAGCCGCGCTTCGGGATCCGCATGTGGAGCGGCATCTGGCCGCCTTCGAAGCCGTTGATCGAGACGCCCTCGCGGCTCTTCTGGCCCTTCTGGCCGCGCCCGGCGGTCTTGCCCTTGCCCGA
>NZ_CAHJXD010000126.1 GCF_903644055.1 Sphingomonas bacterium
CCGATGCCGCAGACCCGCGAGCACATCCTGCTCGCCCGCCAGGTCGGCGTGCCGCAGCTCGTCGTGTTCATGAACAAGGTCGATCTGGTCGACGACGCCGAGATCCTCGAGCTCGTCGAGCTCGAAATCCGCGAGCTGCTCTCCAAGTACGACTTCGACGGCGACAATATCCCGATCATCCAGGGATCGGCGGTCGCGGCGCTCGAGGACAAGACCCCCGAGATCGGCCATGACGCGATCCTCAAGCTGATGGCGGCGGTCGACGCCTTCATCCCGCAGCCCGAGCGTCCGCTCGACAAGCCCTTCCTGATGCCGATCGAGGACGTCTTCTCGATCTCGGGGCGCGGCACGGTCGTCACCGGCCGCGTCGAGACCGGCCAGGTCAAGGTCGGCGAGGAAGTCGAGATCGTCGGCCTCAAGGATACGCGCAAGACCGTCGTCACCGGCGTCGAGATGTTCCGCAAGCTGCTCGATTCGGGGCAGGCGGGCGACAATATCGGCGCGCTGATCCGCGGCGTCGGTCGCGAGGAGGTCGAGCGCGGCCAGGTGCTCTGCAAGCCCGGCTCGATCAAGCCGCACACCGAGTTCAATTCGCAGGTCTATGTCCTGTCGAAGGAAGAGGGCGGCCGCCACACGCCGTTCTTCGCCAATTATCGCCCGCAATTCTACTTCCGCACCACCGACGTGACCGGCGAAGTCAAGCTGCCCGAGGGCACCGAAATGGTGATGCCCGGCGACAATGTCGAACTCGGCATCAAGCTGATCGCGCCGATCGCGATGGATCCGGGCCAGCGCTTCTCGATCCGCGAGGGCGGCCGCACGGTCGGCTCGGGGGTTGTCAGCACGATCAGCGCCTAATATAGGCGCGTCAACGGAACGGCCGACTCTCCCAAGAGTCGGCCGTTCTGCTTTTTGTGGGACCGGAACGTCCCGCTCGCTCTTTCTCATTGGACGGGACCATGGACAGCAATATCCGCATCCGCCTCAAGGCGTTCGACCATCGCGTGCTCGATCAGGCGACCGGCGAGATCGCCGACACCGCCCGGCGCACCGGCGCGCTGACCCGTGGCCCCATCCCCCTGCCGACGCGCATCGAGAAGTTCACGGTCAACCGTGGCCCGCACATCGACAAGAAGTCGCGCGAGCAGTTCGAGGTTCGCACGTACAAAAGGCTGCTCGATATCGTCCAGCCCACCCCGCAGACGGTCGATGCCCTGATGAAGCTCGATCTCGCCGCGGGTGTTGATGTTGAGATCAAGCTGGCGTAAGGCGCCGGCACCGCTGGCGAGGTGATTCACCTCGGCTGGCACTTTTGGCTTCCCGCATCGCCCTCGGGCTGAGGCGGAGAGAAGCAGAAAGCAAGGATACCGAACGCACCGCTCCCGCAAGGGCAAGGCGCGTTGCCTGCGTCCCCGCTTTCAACTTTATGGTGAGCGATCACCTTATTGTTGAGCAACGGCCCTGGCGGGGCATGCGGTTCGATCGGGTCAGGCTTCCGGCATCGGGAGCCTTTTTCGTTGGCAAGCTCGCCGGTGATCCGTCGAGCCTCTGTTTGGAAGGAATTGGATCATGCGCACTGGCGTGATCGCGAAGAAGGTGGGGATGACCCGGCTGTTTCAGGAGGATGGGCGCCATGTGCCCGTCACCGTCCTGCAGCTCGATCAGCTCCAGGTCGTCGCGCGCAAGGAAATGGATCCCGACGGCTATGTCGCGGTCCAGCTCGGCGCGGGCACGGCCAAGGCCAAGAATGTCGCCAAGCCGCAGCGCGGCCATTTCGGCGCCGCCGAGGTCGAGCCCAAGGCCTATGTCCATGAATTCCGCGTCACCGAGGAAAATCTCCTCGATGTCGGCGCGCAGATTTCGGCCGAGCATTATGTCGCGGGCCAGCTCGTCGACATCGCCGGCCGCACGCAGGGCAAGGGCTTCGCGGGCGGCATGAAGCGCTGGAACTTCGGCGGTCTGCGCGCGACTCACGGCGTCTCGCTGTCGCACCGCTCGCTCGGCTCGACCGGCCAGCGCCAGGATCCGGGCAAGGTCTTCAAGAACAAGAAGATGGCCGGCCATATGGGCGACAAGCAGCGCACCCAGCAGAATCTCGAAATCGTCCGCACCGATGCCGAGCGCGGCCTGCTCTTCGTCAAGGGCTCGGTCCCCGGCTCGAAGGGCGGCTGGCTGCTCGTCAAGGATGCCGTCAAGGTGCCCGGCCACAAGGACGCGCCGTTCCCGGCCGCGCTCTGGACGGGCAAGGCGCAGCACGAGCCCGCCCCCGCCGGAATGGTCGAGGAAGGCGCGGTTCACGAACTGCCGCACGATCCGGGTGCCGAGGAAGTGGCGGCCGGCGTCGCCGCCGCCGATGCCGCGATCGCGCACGAGGCCGAAGTCGCCGCTGCCGCCGAGGTCGATCAGACCCCCGGCACCGAAGGCCAGGAGGGCTGATCATGAAGATTCAGGTCAAGAACCTCGATGCGTCGGCCAACGGCGATCTCGAACTCAGCGATGCCGTGTTCGATATCGAGCCGCGCGCCGATATCCTCCACCGCGTCGTCACCTGGCAGCTCGAGAAGCGTCGCGGCACCGCGCGCGGCACGCGCGAGCGCGCCGATGTCGCACGGTCGGGCAAGAAGCTCGGCAACCAGAAGGGCGGCGGCACCGCGCGTCACGGCGATCGCCGCGCGCCGGTGTTCGTCGGCGGCGGCAAGGCGCACGGCGCGCGCGTCCGCGATTTCAACCCGAGCCTCAACAAGAAGGTCCGCGCGCTCGGCCTGCGCATGGCGCTGTCGTCGAAGGCCAGGGACGGCAGCCTGATCGTCGTCGACGGGCTCGACGTCGCCGAGGGCAAGACCAAGGCGCTCGTCGGCCAGCTCGGCGCGCTCGGCTTCGGCACCAAGACGCTGGTGATCGACGGCGAGGCGCTGAACCTCAGCTTCGCGCACGCGTCCGCCAATCTCAAGGGCATCAACCTGCTGCCCGCGATCGGCGCCAACGTCTACGACATCCTGAAACATGATACGCTGGTGCTGACCCGCGCCGCCGTCGAAAAGCTGGAGGCGCGCCTCAATGGCTAAGCAGCAGAAGGCGGTCGACAACCGCCATTACGACGTGGTGCTCGCACCCCACATCACCGAGAAATCGACCCTGCTCTCCGAGCATAATGCGGTCGTCTTCAAGGTGGCGAAGGATGCGACCAAGCCCGAGATCAAGGCCGCCGTCGAGGCTTTGTTCTCGGTGACGGTCACGGGCGTCAACACGATCGTGACCAAGGGCAAGACCAAGAAGTGGAAGGGCCTGCCCTACAAGCGTTCGGACGCCAAGAAGGCGATCGTGACGCTGGCGGACGGCCAGTCCATCGACGTGACGACGGGGATCTGAGGCGATGGCGCTCAAACATTATAATCCGACCAGCCCGGCCCGCCGCGGCCTGGTGCTCGTCGACAAATCGTCGCTCTGGAAGGGCAAGCCCGTCAAGGCGCTCGTCGAGGGCAAGCATAAGTCGGGCGGCCGCAACAATATGGGCCACGCCACCGCGCGCGGCATCGCGGGCGGCCACAAGCAGAAGTATCGCTACGTCGATTTCAAGCGCCGCAAATGGGATGCCCCCGCCACGGTCGAGCGGCTGGAATATGATCCCAACCGTTCGGCGTTCATCGCTTTGGTCAAATATGAGGATGGCGAGCTCGCCTATATCCTCGCACCGCAGCGCCTCGCCGCCGGCGACGTGATCGTCGCGGGCAAGAAGACCGACGTGAAGCCGGGCAACGCGATGGAGCTGGGTCAGGCGCCGGTCGGCACGATCGTCCACAATGTCGAGATGAAGCCCGGCAAGGGCGGTCAGATCGCGCGCGCGGCGGGCACCTATGCCCAGATCGTCGGCCGCGATCGCGGCATGGTGATCATGCGGCTCAATTCGGGTGAGCAGCGCTACATCCATGCCGATTGCATGTGCACGGTGGGCGCGGTTTCGAACCCCGACAACGGCAACACCTATCTCGCCAAGGCGGGCCGCAACCGCTGGCTGGGCAAGCGCCCGCTGACGCGCGGCGTCGCGAAGAATCCGGTGGATCACCCGCACGGCGGCGGCGAAGGCCGCACCTCGGGCGGCCGTCATCCGGTGACCCCGTGGGGCAAGCCGACCAAGGGTGCGCGCACCCGCAAGAACAAATCGACCGACAAGATGATCATCCGGTCGCGTCATTCGACCAAGAGGAAGGGCTAAATGGCGCGTTCAGTCTGGAAGGGCCCGTTCGTCGAACTGAGCCTGCTCAAGAAGGCCGAGACCGCGCAGGAGGCCGGCGTGCGTTCGCCGATCAAGACCTGGTCGCGGCGCTCGACGATCCTGCCGCAGTTCGTCGGCCTCACCTTCAACGTCTACAACGGCCGCAAGTTCGTGCCGGTGTCGGTCAATGAAGAGATGGTCGGCATGAAGCTCGGCGAATTCGCGCCGACCCGCTATTTCCCGGGTCACGCCGCCGACAAGAAGGGCAAGCGCTGATGTCCAAGCCAGCATCCCCCCGCAAGGTCGGCGACAAGGAAGCGCTCGCCGTCAACACCTCGGTGCGCGGCAGCCCGTACAAGCTCAATCTCGTCGCGGGGCTGATCCGCGGCAAGAAGGCGGGCGACGCGCTCAACATCCTGTCCTTCTCGACCAAGGCGATGGCCGTCGAGGTCCGCAAGACGCTCGCCAGCGCGATCGCCAATGCCGAGAACAACCATAATCTCGATGTCGATGCGCTCGTCGTGCAGGAAGCCTCGGTCGGCAAGGGCCTCGTCATGAAGCGCTTCGCCACCCGCGCGCGCGGCCGCTCGGCCCGCATCGTCAAGCCGTTCAGCCGCATCCGCGTCGTCGTGCGCGAGCAGGAAGAAGCATAATGGGTCAGAAGAGCAATCCGATCGGGATGCGGTTGCAGATCAACCGCACCTGGGACAGCCGCTGGTATGCGGAAGGCGACAGCTATGCCAAGCTGCTGCTCGAGGATCTCAAGATCCGCGCGTATATCTTCAAGACGCACCCGCAGGCGGCGATCTCCAAGGTCGTGATCGAGCGTCCGGCCAAGCTCGCGCGCATCTCCATCTATGCCGCGCGCCCCGGCGTGATCATCGGCAAGAAGGGCGCGGACATCGAGAAATTGCGCAAGACGCTCAATTCGATGACCTCGTCCGACGTCAGCCTGAACATCGTCGAGATTCGCAAGCCCGAGATCGACAGCAAGCTCGTCGCGCAGGGCGTCGCCGATCAGCTCGAGCGCCGCATCGCGTTCCGCCGCGCGATGAAGCGCGCGGTGCAGTCGGCGCTGCGGCTTGGCGCAGAGGGCATCCGGATCACCTGCGCGGGGCGCCTCGGCGGCGCCGAGATCGCGCGGACCGAATGGTATCGCGAGGGCCGCGTGCCGCTGCACACGCTGCGCGCCAACGTCGATTATGCCGAGGCCGAGGCGCACACCGCTTATGGCGTCTGCGGGGTCAAGGTGTGGATCTTCAAGGGCGAGATATTGGGTCACGATCCGCTCGCCCAGGATCGCCTGATGATGGAAGCACAGACCTCCGGGGTTCGTCCGGCGCGCTGAGTTTAAAACTCAGTCCGCCTTATCGGCCACCCCGGGTGGTGTTTGAAGGTTAGAGAATATGCTGCAACCGAAGCGCACCAAGTTCCGCAAGGCCCACAAGGGCCGCATCCACGGCGACGCCAAGGGCGGCACCGCGCTCAATTTCGGCGCGTTCGGCCTCAAGGCGATGGAGCCCGAGCGGATCACCGCGCGCCAGATCGAGGCCGCGCGCCGCGCGATCACGCGCCACATCAAGCGCCAGGGCCGCCTCTGGATCCGCATCTTCCCCGATGTGCCCGTGTCGTCGAAGCCCGCCGAGGTCCGGATGGGATCGGGCAAGGGCGCGCCCGAATTCTGGGTCGCGCGCGTCAAGCCCGGCCGCATCCTGTTCGAGCTGGATGGCGTTCCCGGTCCGATCGCCCGCGTCGCGTTCGAGCGTGCGATGGAGAAATTGCCGATCAAGACCAAGGTCGTCGCCCGTCTGGGCGAGTCCGTGCACGAGGCTGTGTAATCATGGCGAAGATTTCGGATCTCACGGTCGCGACCGACGACCAGCTTTCGACCCAGCTCGGCGAGCTGAAGCGCGAGCAGTTCAATCTGCGCTTCCAGGCGGCGACCAACCAGTTGGAAAAGCCCAGCCGGGTGCGCGAAGTCCGCCGGACGATCGCGCAGATCAAGACCCTCCAGACGCAGCGTTCCGCTGCGGCCGGCAAGTAAGGAGCCCACACGATGCCGAAGCGCGTGCTGACGGGAACGGTGGTTTCCGACAAGACCGACAAGACGGTGGTGGTTTCGGTCGAGCGGCGGGTGAAGCACCCGCTGTACGGCAAGATCATCAAGCGTTCGAAGAAGTATCACGCCCATGACGAGGGCAATGCGTACAAGGAAGGCCAGACCGTCCGCATCGAGGAATGCGCGCCGATCTCCAAGCTGAAGACGTGGACCGTCGTCGGCACCGTCGACGCGCACGCCGCGCCCGAAGCCGCAGCGGCCTGAAGGAAGACTGACCCATGATCCAGATGCAGTCCAATCTCGAGGTCGCCGATAATTCGGGCGCCAAGCGCGTCCAGTGCATCAAGGTGCTCGGCGGCTCGAAGCGGCGCTTCGCCAGCGTCGGCGATGTCATCGTCGTCTCCATCAAGGAGGCGGCGCCGCGCGCCCGCGTCAAGAAGGGCGATGTCCATCGCGCGGTGATCGTCCGCACCGCCAAGGACGTGAACCGTCCCGATGGCTCGACGATCCGCTTCGACGGCAACGCCGCCGTGCTGATCAACAAGAATAACGGGGAGCCGATCGGCACCCGCATCTTCGGGCCCGTGGTGCGCGAGCTGCGCGCGGCCGGGCACATGAAGATCATTTCGCTCGCGCCCGAGGTGCTGTGATGTCGGCTGCAAGGATCAAGAAGGGCGATCGCGTCGTCGTCGTGTCCGGCAAGGACAAGGGCAAGACCGGCGAGGTCACCCGCGCGATGCCCAAGGACGGCAAGGTGATCGTGGCCGGCGTCAACGTCGCGACGCGCCATCGCAAGCCGAGCCAGGCCAACCCGCAGGGCGGTCTCGAGAAGATCGAGGCGCCGATGCACATTTCGAAGGTCGCGATGGCGACCGCCGACGGCAAGCCGACGCGAGTCCGCTTCGAGACGCAGGACGGCAAGAAGGTCCGCATCGCGGTCAAGACCGGGGAGAAGATCGATGGCTGAGGCCAACAATGCGAAGCCCCGCCTTCACAGGCTTTATGAAGACTCGATCATTAGCGCGATGATCGAGAAGTTCGGCTACAAGAATGCGATGCAGGTGCCCCGGCTCGAGAAGATCGTGCTGAACATGGGCGTCGGCGACGCGACGCAGGACAAGAAGCGCGTCGAGCAGGCGGCGGGCGAGATGACCCAGATCGCCGGCCAGAAGGCCGTCGTCACCAAGGCGAAGAAGTCGATCGCGCAGTTCAAGCTGCGCGAGGGCATGCCGATCGGCTGCAAGGTCACGCTGCGCCGCGAGCGGATGTACGAATTCCTCGATCGCTTCGTGACGATCGCGCTGCCGCGCGTCCGCGATTTCCGTGGCCTCTCGGACAAGTCGTTCGACGGGCGCGGCAATTATGCGTGCGGCCTCAAGGAGCAGTTGATCTTCCCGGAGATCAGCTACGATCAGGTCAGCCAGGTGCGCGGCATGGACGTGATCGTCACCACCACCGCGAACACCGACGACGAGGCACGCGAGCTGCTCCGTCTGTTCGGCTTCCCGTTCCCGCAGCCTGTCGTCGAAGAGAAGAAGGCGGCGTAATCTCAACCTGAGCCCCTCCCCTTCAGGGGAGGGGTTGGGGTGGGGCCTGTCAAGGCAGACCTCCCCCACCCCCTGCCCCTCCCCTGAAGGGGAGGGGAGTAGAACTTAAGGACTTAAGTCGATGGCGAAACTGAGTTCGATCAACAAGAACGAGCGTCGCAAGAAGCTCGTGAAGAAATATGCCGGCAAATATGCCCGGCTGAAGGCGGTCGCGGACGATACGTCGCTCGACGATACCGAGCGGCTGATCGCGCGGCTCAAGCTCGCCGAGATTCCGCGCAACGGCAATCCGACGCGCGTGCGCAACCGCTGCATGATCACCGGGCGTCCGCGCGGCGTCTATCGCAAGTTCGGGCTCGGCCGCGTCATGCTGCGGCAGCTTGCCACGCGGGGCATGATCCCCGGCGTCACCAAGTCGAGCTGGTAAGGGCACAATATGTCGATCAACGATCCATTGGGTGATTTGCTCACCCGCATCCGCAACGGCCAGCGCGCCAAGAAGGACTCGGTGGTGTCGCCGGCGTCGAAGCTGCGCGCCCGCGTGCTCGATGTGCTCCAGCGCGAGGGCTATATCCGGGGCTATTCGGAAGAGAAGCTCGGCGAGCATCCGGGCCTGCGCATCGAGCTCAAATATTTCGAGGGCCAGCCCGCGATACAGCATGTCGCGCGTGTCTCCAAGCCCGGCCGCCGCGTCTATTCGGGCAGCCAGGAGCTGCCGCGCGTCCGCAACGGCCTCGGCATGACCATCGTCTCGACGCCACGGGGCGTGCTTTCCGATGCGGAAGCGCGCGACCAGAACGTCGGCGGCGAAGTTCTCGCGGAGGTGTTCTGATGAGCCGCATCGGCAAGAAGCCGGTCCCCGTCCCCACGGGCGTAACCGCGAACATCGAAGGCAAGACGCTGTCGGTGAAGGGTGCCAAGGGCACGCTCACGATGCCGCTCGTCGAAGAGGTGACCTATGAGATCGGCGACGGCGGCATTTCGGTGCAGCCGGCGAACGAGACCAAGCGCGCGCGCTCCTTCTGGGGCATGCAGCGGACGCTGATCGCCAACCTGATCACCGGCGTGACCGACGGCTATACCAAGCAGCTCCAGATCACCGGCGTCGGCTATCGTGCCAACGTCCAGGGCAAGAACCTCAAGCTGCAACTCGGCTACAGTCATGACGTCGATTTCGCGATCCCCGAAGGGATCACGATCGCCACCCCGGATCAGACCACGGTCAACATCTCGGGGATCGACAAGCAGAAGGTCGGCCAGGTGGCCGCCGAAATCCGTCGCTGGCGCAAGCCCGAGCCCTACAAGGGCAAGGGCATCAAATATGCCGGCGAGTTCATCTTCCGCAAGGAAGGGAAGAAGAAGTAATGGCCAAGGGTCTCTCTTTGTTCGAGCGCCGCCGGCGCCGTGTCCGCACCGCGCTGAAGGCCAAGGGCTCGCTGCGCCCCCGGCTTTCGGTGCACCGTTCGGGCCGCCACATCTATGCGCAGGTGATCGACGATGCGGCGGGCAAGACCGTCGCCGCCGCCTCCACCCTCGAGAAGGACGTGCGCGGATCGACCGGCGCCAATGCCGATGCGGCGGCATCTGTCGGCAAGCGCGTCGCCGAGCGCGCCTCGGCGGCGGGCATCACCAGGGTGGTGTTCGATCGCGGCGGCTTCCTGTTCCACGGGCGCGTGAAAGCGCTCGCCGATGCCGCCCGTGAAGGCGGATTGGAGTTCTAATGGCTGACGAAATTCCCAACGAGGCGCCCGTCGCCGAAGCAGCGCCCGCCGATGGCGCGCCTGTAGCCCGCGAAGGTCAGGCACCCGGGGGCCGTGGCCCGCGCGGCGGCCGTGGCCGGGGCGGCAACGACAATCGCGGCGGCAACAATCGCGGCCGCAACGATCGCAATCGCGGTGGTGGCAATCGCGACGAGGGCGGCGAGGAGCTGGTCGAGAAGCTGGTCCACATCAACCGCGTCTCGAAGACCGTGAAGGGCGGCAAGCGCTTCGGCTTCGCGGCGCTCGTCGTCGTCGGCGATGGCTCGGGCCGCGTCGGCTTCGGGCACGGCAAGGCGCGCGAAGTGCCGGAGGCGATCTCCAAGGCGACCGCCGCCGCCAAGAAGGCGATGATCCGCGTCGCGCTCAAGGACGGCCGCACGCTGCACCATGACGGCATGGGCCATTTCGGCGCGGGCCGCGTCTATGTCCGCACCGCACCCGCAGGCACCGGCATCATCGCCGGCGGCCCGATGCGCGCGGTGTTCGAGAGCCTCGGCGTCCACGACGTGGTCACCAAGTCGGTCGGCACCAGCAACCCCTACAATATGATCCGCGCGACCTTCGAGGCGCTCGGCGAGCAGACGAGCCCGCGCTCGGTCGCGCAGCGCCGGGGCAAGAAGATCGCCGAACTGCTGCGTCGCGGCGGCGCCTCCGTCGAGGTCGCCGAAGCCGATGCCGCGGCCGTGGTGGAGTAAGCGACATGGCGACGATCAAGATCACGCAGACCGGATCGCCAATCCGGCGTCCGAAGGCGCAGCGGGCGACGCTGGTCGGCCTCGGCCTCAACAAGATGCACAAGACCTCGGAGCTGGAGGACAGCCCCGAGGTCCGCGGCATGGTCCGCAAGGTGCAGCATATGGTGACCGTCAGCGAAGGCTAATCCTTCGATGATGAACAAGCGCGACAAAAGCGAAAGCGAGTGCAGATCATGAAGCTCAACGAGATCAAGGACAATGCAGGCGCCCGCAAGGGCCGGATGCGCGTCGGGCGCGGCATCGGCTCGGGCAAGGGCAAGACCGCCGGGCGCGGCCAGAAGGGCCAGAAGAGCCGCGAGGGCGTCTCGATCAACGGCTTCGA
>NZ_CAHJXD010000127.1 GCF_903644055.1 Sphingomonas bacterium
GGGGGGGGGGGGGGGGGGGGGGGGGGGGAGTCCGCCGGATCGACCGGCCTGCCCCACCCCAACCCCTCCCCTGAAGGGGAGGGGCTCGTTCACTGGAGCACCGCCGCGACCAGCTTGCGGAACGCGTCCGCGCGGTGGCTGATCGCATGCTTGGCGTCGGGCTCGATCTCCCCGAACGTCCGCTCGCCGCCGATCGGCAGGAACATCGCGTCATAGCCGAAGCCCTTGTCCCCGCGCGGCGGCCATACCAAGGTGCCGTCCACCCGCCCCTCGAAGGTCTCGACATGGCCGTCGGGCCAGCACAACGTCAGCGCGCAGACGAAATGCGCGTCGCGGCCTTCCTCGGGCGGGACGGCTTCGAGCTTATCCTGCACCAGCCGCATCGCCGCGCCGAAGTCGCGCGTCTCGCCCGCCCAGCGCGCCGAATAGATGCCCGGATCCCCATGCAGCGCATCGACGCACAGCCCGCTGTCGTCGGCCAGCGCGACCAGGCCCGAGAGATCGGCCGAAAAGCGCGCCTTGAGTTCAGCGTTGGCAGCGAAGCTCGTGCCCGTCTCCTCGGGCTCGGGAATGCCCAGCGACGCCGCCGAGACCGGCGCGATCCCGAAGGGCGCGAGCAGCGCGCGAATCTCGCGGACCTTGCCTTCGTTATGGCTGGCGATGACGAGCTTGCCGGGGGCGAGCCGGCGATGCGGCACCGGCGGCGGGTCGTCGTCGACCAGATCGATCGTCACTTGCCGACAGCCCGCGACTGCGCGGCGAAAATCTCGCCGCAGCCGATCCGCGCGAGGCGGAGCAGGCGGAGCAGGGCTTCCTCGTCATAGGTAGCGCCTTCGGCGGTGGCCTGCGCCTCGGCGATGTTGCCATCGGACAGCAGGACGAAATTGGCGTCGGCATGCGCGTTTGAATCCTCGATATAATCGAGGTCGAGCACCGGCGTGCCTTCGTAGATGCCGCACGAGACCGCCGCGACCTGCGCTATGATCGGATCGGCGGCGAGCAGGCCCTTGGCGAGCAGCCCGTCGACCGCCAGCCTGAGCGCGACCCACGCGCCCGAGATCGAGGCGGTGCGCGTGCCGCCGTCGGCCTGGAGAACGTCGCAATCGAGCGTGATCTGGCGCTCGCCGAGCAGGCTCATGTCGACCACCGAGCGCAAGGATCGCCCGATCAGCCGCTGGATTTCCTGCGTGCGCCCCGATTGCTTGCCCTTGGCGGCCTCGCGCTGCCCGCGCGTGTTGGTCGCGCGCGGCAGCATGCCATATTCGGCGGTAACCCAGCCCTGCCCCTTGCCGCGCAGGAACGGCGGCACGCGCTCCTCGACCGAGGCGGTGACGAGCACCTTGGTGTCGCCGAACGCGATCAGGACGCTGCCCTCGGCATGGATGGTATAGGCCGGGGTGATGGTGATGGGACGCATTTGATCGGGGGCGCGGCCGCTTGGGCGCATAAGGGATTGTCCTTGTCGTTGCGGCAGGCGCATGTAGCGGCGCTGGCGCCTTCCCGCCAGCGCCAGGAGCCGGCGCCATGAAGATCGTTCTGCAAATCCTCGGGCTCGCCGCGATCCTCGTCGGATTGCTGTGGATCGGGCAGGGCATCGGCCTCGTGCGCTGGCCCGCGTCGAGCTTCATGATCGATGCGCGGCCCTGGGCGCTGCGCGGCGCGATCCTGGCGCTGGTGGGGGTCGGGCTGCTCGTGCTGGCGCGCCGCCGCAGCCTATGACGCCGACGCCGATCTCCGAACTCTCGACCCGCGCGCGCGAGGTCTTCCGCATGGTGGTGGAGGGCTATATCGACAGCGGCGGGCCGATCGGATCGCGCACCATCTCGCGCTTCGGCGGGCTCAACCTCTCGCCCGCCTCGATCCGCAACGTGATGCAGGACCTGGAGGAGATGGGGCTGCTCGCGGCGCCGCATCATTCCGCCGGGCGGATGCCGACCGAGGGCGGGCTGCGCCTGTTCGTCGACGGCATGATGCAATCGAGCGTACCTTCGGACGAGGAGCGCGCGGCGATCGAGGCGCAGACGCGCGTCGGCGGGCCGGTGGAGGAGGCGCTGGCCGCGACCAGCCAGGTGCTCTCCGGCCTCTCGGCCTGCGCGGGGATCGTGCTGGTGCCGCGCGCCGAGCCGGTGCTGCGCCAGTTCAGCTTCCTGCCGCTGGGACATGGCCAGGCGGTGGCGGTGCTGGTGGGAACCGACGGCTCGATCGAGAATCGCGTCGTCGATCTGCCCCCCGGCGTGCAGCCGAGCGCGCTGGTCGAAGCGGCGAACTATATCACCGAGCGGCTTGGCGGGCTGACGCTGGCCGAGGCGCAGATTCGGCTCGTCGACGAACTCGCGGCCGGGCGTTCGGCCTTGGATCGCGCCGCGCAGGGGCTGGTCGAGCGCGGCCTGGCGATCTGGAGCGAGGATGGCGCGCGCCGCCCGGTGATGATCGTGCGCGGCGCCGCCAACCTGATCGACGCCGCCGCCGCCGAGGATCTCGATCGCGTCCGCCAGTTGCTCGGCGAGATCGAGGGCAAGGAGGAGATCGCCCGGCTGCTCGATAGCGCGCGCGGCGCCCGGGCCTGCAAGATTTTCATCGGATCGGAGAACAAGCTGTTCGCGCTTTCGGGCTCTTCGGTTATCGCCGCGCCCTATCATGATACGGCGGGCCGCGTGGTCGGCGTGGTCGGCGTGATCGGGCCGACGCGGTTGAACTATGCGCGCGTCGTTCCCATGGTGGATTTCACCGCTCAGACACTGACGAGAATGATGGCATGAACGAAGAAGACTTGCGCGACGAAACCGCCGAAGCCGCCCCCGAGGTGGCCGATCATGATCGCGCCGCCGGGCTGGAAAGCGAGCTGGAGGAGATGCGCAAGCAGCTCCTCTACGCGCAGGCGGAGACGCAGAACGTCCGCCGCCGGATGGAGAAGGATGCCGCCGACGCGCGCGCCTATGCCGCGACCAATTTCGCGCGCGACATCCTTTCGGTCGCCGACAATCTTTCGCGCGCGCTGGCGGGCATTCCGGCGGCGGCGCGCGAGGATGAATCTCTCAAGCCCTTCGTCACCGGGATCGAGATGACGTCCAAGGAGCTGGAGAATGTCTTCCAGCGGAACGGCATCACCAAGATCGAGGCGGTCGGCGCCAAGCTCGATCCCAACCGGCATCAGGCGATGATCGAGCTGCCGAGCGATCAGGAGCCGGGGACGATCGTCCAGGAGATGCAGGCGGGCTATATGATCAAGGATCGGCTGCTGCGCCCGGCGATGGTGGGGGTCGCGAAGGCCGGATGATATCGGCGGGGGGCGATCGGGCGGGGCGCGAGACGCTCTGCCGCTTCGATCGCCCCTATCTCCTCGCGCTAAACGTCGGGCTGCGTTCGCACGCCGGCCTTTACTGGGCCGATGCGTCCTGGGCGAAGGATCTGACGAAACACGCGGCCTATCTGCCGCGCCTGACGCTCTTCTGCCCGATCGAGCAGGGCGCGCCACCGGCGGGATGGCAGGCGCTCGATCCCGACGCCTTTCA
>NZ_CAHJXD010000128.1 GCF_903644055.1 Sphingomonas bacterium
CCGGCCTTGAGCCGGGGTCCCGCTGCCTGCCAACGCTGAAGAAGAAGCGGGACCCCGGCTCAAGGCCGGGGTGACGATAGTTTAACACCAACAGGAAAGATTACTCCAGCGGAGCTACTCGGTCTCCTCGACAGGAGCGGGTAAAACTGAAGTCCTCCGCCTCTAACCCTTGGTTCGCACCGAAGGCCGTATATCGGCGTCCGCGGCGAGCCGACGGACGCCCGCCGAAGCGATATTGCCGGACAGACGATCGAGCAGCGATGCGAGCGTCGCCAGCTCCGCGTCGCTGAAACCGACGAAGGTCTCCTCCTCCTGCGCGGCGGCGAGCAGCGCGAGACGCCGCAGCGTCGGTTGTGCCGCGGCGGTGAGATGGATGCAGCGCGCGCGGCGATCGCTGGCATGCTTGCGCCGCTCCAGCAGGCCGTCCGCGCAAAGCCGCTCGACCAGCCGGCCCGCGGTGACCTCGGTGATTTCCAGCGTCTCGGCGATCATGCGCTGGGTCGCGCCGGGATTGCGTGAAACCACGGCGATCACACGGAACTTCGCGCGCGATACCCCCAGTCGCTCGACGCTCTGATCGAAGCGCTGAACCAGCCGGCGCGCGCTCAGGATCAGCTTGACGCCGATCGATCGCCGCAGCGAATCCTGCGCGTCGGGCCCGTCGCCGCGCTCAGCCATCGCGGCACCCGCCGAGATCGATGCGATCGATGATCATAAGCCCGCCGCCAATCCCCATCGCCTCGCCCCCCGCCGATCGGCGCCGCCTGGCCGCCCACCCGTGTCGCATGGCAGGCGGCCGAAAGGAAGATTGGCGCGGTGGCGCGCGGCGGCCGGCGCCACTTCGCGCTTGATCGCCGGTTTCCCGGAGGGCACCAGTCGATGCGATGACCATCGCGGCCACGCCAAAGACATCGCGCAGCTTGGGCGCGTTCGAGCCGCTGCGGGAGCGGACCTTCCGGGCGATCTGGTCGAGCAGCCTGCTGTCCAATTTCGGATCGCTGGTCCTCGGCGTCGGCGCCGCCTGGGAGATGACGCGGCTCACCAACTCGCCGGGCATGGTCGCGCTGATCCAGACCGCGCTGATGCTGCCGATCATGATCGTCGCGGTGCCGGCGGGCGCGATCGCCGACATGTTCGATCGCCGCAAGGTGGCGCTGGCGGGCCTCGCCTTCGCCTTCGTCTGCGCGGCCGCGCTCGCGGTCATCGCCTCGCTGGGCTATACCTCGCCATGGCTGCTGCTGGGTTTCTGCACGCTGATCAGCTCCGGCGGCGCGCTCTACAGCCCCGCCTGGCAGGCCTCGGTTCGCGAGCAGGTCAAGGCCGAGCATCTGCCGGCGGCGGTCGCGCTGGCCTCGGTCAGCTATAATATCGCCCGCAGCTTCGGCCCCGCGCTGGGCGGCGTGATCGTGCTGCTGGCGGGCGCGCGCTCGGCGTTCGGTATCAACGCAATCTGTTATCTGCCGTTGATCGTCGCCTTCTTTTTGTGGCGGCGTCCCGATACGCCCTCCCGCCTGCCGCCCGAGCGGATCGATCGCGCGATCGTCGCCGGCGCGCGCTATGCGGTGCATTCGCCGCCGATCCGCACGGTGATCGTCCGATCGCTCGGCACGGGCATGGCCGGCGCCTCGGTCTCGGCGCTCACGCCGATCGTCGCGCGCGATCTGCTCTACGGCGGCGCCGGCACCTATGGCCTGCTGCTCGGCATGTTCGGGGGCGGCGCGGTGGCCGGCGCGCTGCTGATCCCGCGCATCCGCAAGGCGATGAAATCCGAAAACGCGATGCGGCTGTGCGCGCTGATCACGGGGGGATCGATCGTCATCGTCGGATTGAGCCACGACGTCATCCTCACCGCGGTGGTGATGGCGGTCGCGGGGACCGCCTGGATGCTGATGGCGGCGATCCTCAATCTCGGCGTGCAGCTCTCGGCGCCGCGCTGGGTCACGGCGCGCGCGCTCTCCTGGTATCAATCCTCGCTGACCGGCGGCATCGCGATCGGCGCGTGGCTGTGGGGGCGCGTCGCGACCGATCACGGCGTCGGCGCGGCGATGATCGCCTCGGGAGCGGCGATGATACTGACGCCGCTGATCGGGCTGCTCATGCCGATGCCGCGCATGCTCGCCAGCGCGATCGAGCAGATCGGGATCGCGCACGAGCCGGAGGTCGCGCTCGCGCTGACCGCGCGGAGCGGGCCCGTGGTGGTCGAGATCGATTATGACGTCGATCCCGATCAGGCCCGCCAATTCTACGATGTCATGCGCAAGCTGCAACGCGCGCGGAAGCGCAACGGCGCGTTCGAATGGTCGATCGCGCGCGATATCGCCGATCCGGCGCTGTGGACGGAGCGCTACAGTTGCCCGACATGGGGGGATTATCTCCGCCAGCGCAGCCGGTTCACCCTATCCGATCTCGCGCTGCAAAAGCTCGCCGACGGCTTCTGCCGGCCGGACGGCATCCGCCGCATTCGCCGTCGCCTCGAACGGCCGTTCGGATCGGTAAGGTGGCGCGCCGATTCGCCCGATCCGCAAAGCGAGCCCATCCCGATCTTCGCGCCCTGAACGGCACGCCTGATGCCAGCCTCGCGCCATGCTGCGGTCTTTTCTGCGCAGCAAAGTCGGGCGCGAGTCGTGCGATGGATCCGATACGGTGCTACCGCTGCTTAGCTTGTCGCCGATTCAGAAGATCGACTAAGCACTTACTATAATTGGCCAAAGTCTGGCAGCTTGGCCGCTTCGGAACCATTGAAGTTTCCGCGCCTTATGATAGTCTGCATGCAAGCCGTCGTCAGAACGGCAGTCATCCTGGAGAGTTGACGATGGAAATGCAGAATCCCTCCGTTTCCAACATCGAAGGCTGGATGCTCGGCATCGCCAGCGCGGTTTCGGCGCTGATCGGCGGCACGGTCTACCTCATCCTGGGCTGATCGTTTCCGGGGGCTGCGGTGCCCGGCGAGCCGTTCGCCGCGACGCCCCATCCCAGGCCAAGCGCCTTCTGGATCGCGACGAAATCCATCGTCAAAGCCGCTTCCGCAGTGGAGATATTCTGCTCCGCGCCAAGCTGCGTGCGTTCGGCATCGAGCTGATCGATCAGGGTGGCGGTTCCCGCGCGGTAGCGCTGGCGAGACAAGGCCGCCGCCTCGTCCGCCGCCGCCTTCTCGCGCACCAGCGTCGCCAGCACCCGCCGCCGCGCGCCGAAGCGCGCCAGCGAATCCTCGGCGTCGCGCAGCGCGGCCAGC
>NZ_CAHJXD010000129.1 GCF_903644055.1 Sphingomonas bacterium
GATGCGAGCGTGAAGGGCGCATCGCCCGAGGGCTGGGCGCGCGCGGTGGCGGCGGCGGCGGCGGTCCACGGCGCGGACCGGGTGATCGCCGAGGCGAACAACGGCGGCGCGATGGTGGAAAGCGTGTTGCGCGCCGCCGACGCGGGGATGGCCGTCAGGCGCGTCCATGCGGCGCACGGCAAATGCGCGCGGGCCGAGCCGGTGCAGGCGCTGTACGAGGGCGGGCGGGCGTTCCACGTCGGCGCGTTCACCGAGCTGGAGGACGAGATGGCGGGGCTGATCGCGGGCGGCGGCTATGAGGGGCCGGGGCGGTCGCCCGATCGCGCGGACGCGCTGGTGTGGGCGATGCATGAGCTGATGCTGGGGAAGCGGGTGGCACGGCCGGGGGTGCGGAGCTTGTAGCGGGTGGGATGGCAGGGAGCGATCGACATTCGATGATGAGAGGCTGTCCTGTTCAAGCTGAGACGTCACCCCGGCCTTGAGCCGGGGTCCCGCTACCTGCCGACGCTGGAGAAGAAGCGGGACCCCGGCTCAAGGCCGGGGTGACGGACGAACCGTGATTTGGGTCTCAAGCAGCGTGGGCTGTTGCGGATGGAGATCCCGGCTTTCGCTGGGATGACGGCTAAGGGGGCGCGGTGGCGCTCCTTGCTCCGCGCTACGGCCTTTGCCGGGATGACGTTTACCGGCGCTTCGGCGCGAGGGAGGTTTTGCAGATGCGGTTGTTCGGGAAGCGGCCCGCCGAGGCGGCGCGGCCGGCGTTGGCGCGTGCGTTCGGCGGCCCTCGGGGCGGGGATTGGCCGATGGGCTATGAGGCGCAGGTGCGCGAGGCCTATCTCGGCAATCCGGTGGCGCAGCGCGCGGTCCGGATCGTCGCCGAGGGGGCGGCGAGCGTGCCCGTCTATGCGCCGGGCGACGATGCCGCGCGGGTAGAGACGATGATCGCGCGGGCCGGGCTGATCGAGGCGGTGGCGGCGCAGCTCCTGCTCCATGGCAACGCCTTCGTGCAGATCGTCGGCGATGCCGAGGGGGTGCCCGCCGCGCTGTTCGCGCTGCGCCCCGATCGCGTCTCGATCGAGACCGACGCGCACGGCTGGCCGGCGGCCTATGTCTATCGGGCGGGGGATCGCGTGACGCGGGTGCCGGCGCATGACGCGGGCGGCAGGCCGGGGCTGGTGCATCTCTCCGCGCTCAACCCGATCGACGATCATTATGGCGTGGGATCGCTGGGCGCGGCGGCGGCGGCGGTCGCGGTGCACAATGCCGCCGCGCGCTGGAACAAGGCCTTGCTCGACAATGCCGCGCGGCCTTCGGGGGCGCTGGTCCACGATCCGGGCGAGGCGGGGGCGGCGCTTTCGCCCGAACAATATGCGCGGCTGCGCGCCGAGATGGAGGCGGGGTTCGCGGGTGCGGCCAACGCCGGGCGGCCGATGCTGCTGGAGGGCGGGCTCAGGTGGCAGGCGATGAGCCTGACGCCGGCCGACATGGATTTCGTCGGGCTGAAGGCGGGGGCGGCGCGCGAGATCGCGCTGGCGTTCGGGGTGCCGCCGATGCTGCTCGGGCTGCCGGGCGATAACACCTATGCCAATTATTCGGAGGCCAATCGCGCCTTGTGGCGGATGACGATCGTGCCGCTGGTGCAGAAGATCATCGGCGGGCTCGTCGAGGCGCTGCGCGCGTGGTGGCCCGCGCTGGAGATCAAGCCCGACCTCGACCAGATCCCCGCGCTGGTCAGCGACCGCGCGGGATTGTGGGCGCAGGTCACGGCGGCGGATTTCCTGACGGTGGCGGAGAAGCGCGAGATGCTGGGGTTCAGGGCTGAAATTTGATCCGCTGCCGCCCAGAGGAGAATCATGATGGAGACGCAGGCGATGCTGGCGCGGCTGGTCGCGCAGGCGGAGGGCGAGGGGGCGAGCCTCGTCACCCTGCGCGCGCTGGCCGAAGAGGCGAGCGAGGCGGGGGCGGAGCGCGCGCTGGAGCGGCTCGGCCTGAGCGATCCGGCGGCGCGGGGCGATCTCGGCGAGCTGCGGCAACTGCTGGGGGCGTGGCGCGACGCGAAACGATCGGCGCGCAACGAGGTGGTCGGCTGGGTGGTGCGGATCTGCCTGGCGCTGCTGCTGATGGGGCTGGCGGTGAAGCTGGGGCTGGTCGCGATGGTGCGGGGGGCTCCATGAGGTTCGCGGGCTATGCGGCGTTGTTCGATCGCGTGGATCGGGGCGGCGACGTGGTGCGGCCGGGCGCGTTCGCCGAAGCCGTAAGGGCGGGACCGGGGCGCGTGCCCTTGCTGTGGCAGCACGAGCAGGGCCGGCCGATCGGGCGGATCGAGATGCTCGCCGAGGACAGGCGCGGGCTGCGCGTGATCGGGCGGCTGAGCGCGCGATCGGCGGCGGGGCGCGAAGCGGCTGCTTTGCTGAGGGACGGCGCGGTAGGGGGATTGAGCTTCGGCTATCGGGTGCGCGCGGGGGTAGGGGAGCGGCCGAGGGAATTGCGCGATCTGGAGCTGGTGGAGGTTTCGCTGGTGACGATGCCGATGCAGCCTGCGGCGCGGGTGCATGCGGTGACGGAGGAAGAATGAACTCCGCTATCCGCAATTGCGTTCGGCGCGCCGAATGCGATATCTAACCGACCGAAGAATATCGGTCGGCGAAGACGAAGGTTAGGACTGCCCGTGCGCGACAAGATCGAGCTGCAAATCCATCTGGCTTTCGATGCCGAGGCGTCGGTTTGGTATATCGCGGAATCGGATATCCCCGGGCTGAGGCTCGAGGCCGATACCGCGACCGAACTGATGCGCCGTATCGACGAATGCGCGGAAGAGATGATCGCGCTGAACGAGGCGGAGATCGTCGGAAACCATCCAGGCGAGATGCGTCCGTCGATGACGTTGCGTCCGGTATTCGACAGTCCGGTGCGTCTTCCCGCCTATGTGTGATTAGCGCGTGGCGGGCTATGGCAAGGACGTCAAGAAGCTGCTGCTGGCGGCGGGATGTACCCTCCATCGCCAAGGCGCCGGGGATCATGAAATCTGGTTCAGCCCTGTGAATGGCCGCCACTTCACGGTCGATAACGGAATGAAGTCGCGCCATACCGCGAACGGCACATTGAAGGATGCTGGGCTGCCCAAGGCGTTCTGACCAGCACGAACGATTCAAGTTTATGGCGATTACCAAGGCGTCCCGCTCTCCAGCGGGGCGCCTTTTTCTTTGGTGGAGGAGACGGGCATGTACGAGACGAAGATGGATGCGGGCGCGGGCGTGGATGCGCTGGAGGCGTCGTTCGATGCGGTGGCGGCGAACGAGGCGGTGGGGGAGCTGCGCGCCGAGATGGCCGAGTTGCGCGGGCGGATGGATCGGGCGGCGGTGGACGCGGGCAGGCCCGCGTTGGCCGGGGCTTCGGCGCGGGACGCGGGGACCAAGGCGTTCGTCGAGGGCTATCTGCGCAAGGGCGTGGAGGCGGGGATCGAGCTCAAGAGCTTCAACGCCACCTCGACCGACGCGGGCGGCTATGCCGTGCCGCGCGAGATCGACAGCCGCATCGACGCGACGCTGAAGGCGATTTCGCCGATCCGGCGGGTCGCCAACGTCGTCCAGGTGGGAAGCGGCGGCTATCGCAAGCTCGTCACCACCGGCGGCGCGCCTTCGGGCTGGGCGGGGGAGACCGACGCGCGCGCCGAGACCGCGACGCCCGCGTTCCACGAGATCGTGCCGAGCTTCGGCGAGCTCTACGCCAATCCGGCGGCGAGCCAGGCGATGCTCGACGATGCGGCGTTCGACGTCGAGGGCTGGCTTTCGGGCGAGATCGCGACCGAGTTCGCGCGCGCCGAGGGGCAGGCGTTCGTCGCGGGCAACGGCACCAACAAGCCGCGCGGCTTCCTGACCTATTCCACGACCAACGAGGGGGATGCGGCGCGCGCGTTCGGTTCGCTGCAATATGTCGCGAGCGGGGCGGCGGGCGGGTTTGCCGCGAGCAATCCGCAAGACAGGCTGATCGACCTCGTCCAGAGCCTGCGCGCGCCCTATCGGCAGGGGGCGGTGTTCGTGATGAACGCCGCGACGCTGGCGGTGATCCGCAAGTTCAAGACCAACGACGGCGCCTTCCTCTGGCAGCCGGGGCTGACCGAGGGGCAAGCCGACCGGCTGCTCGGCTATCCGGTGATCGAGAGCGAGGACATGCCCGACATCGCCGCGAACGCGCTGGCGATCGCGTTCGGCAATTTCCAGGCGGGCTATCTGATCGCCGAGCGCCAGGAGACCGCGATCCTGCGCGATCCGTTCAGCCACAAGCCGTTCGTGCATTTCTACGCGGTCAAGCGCGTCGGCGGCGGGGTAAGCAACAGCGAGGCGATCAAGCTGATGAAGTTCGCGGCTTCGTAACGGGCACGGCCGGGTTTCGTCGCCCGGCCTTGAGCCGGGGTCCCGCTTGTTTCGATCGGCGGGCAGCGGGACCCCGGATCAAGTCCGGGGTGACGAGCTCATCCATATAGATTCTCCGCGAGCATCGACAGCTTCGGGAGAAGGCGGCGCGTGCGGCGGAGGGTTGCTCCCTTTGCCCGATGCCGTGCGCGCCGTTTCAGCGCATATTCGGAGATTGGACGATGAGGATCAACCGCTTGGGCGGCGCGGTGGCGCTTGCTCTTTTCGCCGGCGCGGGATGCGCGCAGGAGCCGATCGGGTGCCAGATCGGCGCCTGCGGCAAGCAGGCGCAGGGCTATGACGACGGCACCGGCCATATCGTCAACGTCGGCAAGGCGAGCCCGCTGCCGATCGCGCCGCCGGCGACGATCATCGCCTCGGCGAGCTTCACGACGCCCGTCGGTACGACGGCTTATGCCTCGGGCAACCTGATCGCCAACGCTGCTGCGGCGGCGAGCGTGACGCCGCTCGGCTGGACGGCGTGCCGCGCCGCCGGCGGCACGGGGATGGTGCGGCGCTTGCGGCTGAAGACCGGGGATACAGGGTTCGCGGGCGCGACGGTGCGCGTGCATCTCCACCAGCTCGCCCCGAGCTTCGCCAACGGCGATCATGGCGCGTGGCTGACCAGCGAGAGCAATTATCTCGGCGCGCTCGACGTGACGTTCGACCGCAGCTTTTCGGATGCCGTCAAGGGGATCGGCACGCCCAACGCGGGCAGCGAGATCAACTTCGATTGCGCAAGCGGTTCGCAGAGCGTCTACGGCGAGATCGAGGCGCGCGGGCCGATCACCCCGCAGGGCGCGAAGGCGATCACCGCGGTGATCGAAGTGCTGGCCAACTGATGCGCGGGCGGATCGATCGCCGCGCGCTGTTGGCGACCGGGCTGACGACGGGGCTGGCGGGCGCGGCGCGGGCGGGGCTGCCGGGGCGGGGCGCATGGTTG
>NZ_CAHJXD010000130.1 GCF_903644055.1 Sphingomonas bacterium
CCCGATTGGCTGATGAACAGCGCGAGGCCGCCCTCCTCCAGCACGGGTGCGCGATAGCGGAACTCGCTGGCGACATCGATGTCGACGGGCACGCGCGCGAATTGCTCAACCCAATATTTGGCGACCATCCCCGCGTAGAAGCTCGTCCCGCACGCGACGATGGTGACGCGCCTCACCCCCGCCAGATCGAAATCCTCGGTCGGCAGCGCCAGCGTGCCTTCGAGCCGGCGCAGATACGCCCGCAGCGTCTGCGCGACCACGATCGGCTGCTCGTAGATTTCCTTGAGCATGAAGTGGCGGTAGCCACCCTTGGTGAGCGCCACGTCGGTCGCACCCGAGATCGTGATCGGCCGTTCGACGGGCTGGTCGGCCTTGTCGAAGATCCGGGCGCCGTCGCGGGTGATGATCACCCAGTCGCCCTCCTCGAGATAGCAGATCCGCTGCGTCAGCGGCGCCAGCGCCAGCGCGTCCGAACCGAGGTAGGTCTCGCCGTCGCCATAGCCCACCACCAGCGGCGAGCCGAGCCGCGCGCCGATCAGCAGATCGGGATGCGCGCGGAACAGGATCGCCAGCGCGAACGCCCCGTGCAGCCGCTTGAGCACGGCCGAGACCGCCTCGGCGGGCGACGCGCCTTGCTCCACCTGTTCGGAGACGAGATGCGCCACCACCTCGGTATCGGTCTGGCTGTCGAAGACGCGGCCGCGCGCCTGCAATTCCTCGCGCAGCGGCTTGAAATTCTCGATGATGCCGTTGTGGACCAGCGCGACCTGTTCGGTGGCGTGGGGGTGGGCATTGTCCTCGGTCGGCGCGCCGTGCGTCGCCCAGCGCGTGTGCGCGATGCCGGTGGTGCCGGGCAGCGGCTGCGCTTCGAGGACGGCCGCGAGATTGTCGAGCTTGCCCGGCGCGCGGCGGCGATCGATGATCCCGTCATGATCGGTCGCGATCCCCGCCGAATCATAGCCGCGATATTCCAGCCGGCGGAGGCCCGCGAGCAGCCGCCCGCACACCTCATCCCGCCCAACGATGCCGATGATCCCGCACATGGCGCTAGTCCCTCATGCCCCGCAACCCCGCGCCAAGGCGCCGGAATCCGTTACCCCAAGCTGAACCATACCCGGCGCGCAAGGGCTCCGCGAACGCCTCGGCGAGCAGCGCTTCGTAGGCGCTCGACGATGGCTGCCCCGGCACAGCCAGCCCGTGCCGCAGCAGGTGTGCGTGGCGGACGATCTCGCCCTGCTGCTCGATGCCGTAATCGGCGAAGGCCCTGCCCGGCTCCAGCCGGTAGCGATAGCGGCAGAAGGGGTGGCGGCGGAGGACCAGCGACACGCCCCGCTGATACTGCCAGACATGCGTGAGCTCGTGGAGGAAGAAGGCCTGCATCGGCACCGACTCGCGCGCGAAATCGGGGCTATAGGCGGTGCCCTCGGGATGGAAGTGGAGGTGCCCGCGCGGCGCCATCACCCATTCGCGCCCCTGGAGCGGCCACCAGCGCCAGCGCCTGATCTCCACCGGATCGGGATCGAGCGCCGCGCCGAACATCGCGGCGGCGAGTGCACGCTCGCCCGTGGTCAGCCCCCTGCTCTCGCGTCGTTGATCCATCGTCGCAAGGCTAAGCGCTGTGGCGCGAGCGGATCGCAACATATTTCATCGGCGACGGATCGTGACACGGGCCTGCAAGATAGCGCGGCTAGAAGCGGGTCAGCGAAGGAGTTGGGCCGATGCAGGGACTCGAGATCGTGGCGCTGGGCGTCGTCTATTCGGCATGGGTCGGCCTGTTGCTGTGGCTGATCTCGGGAGGCCCGGAGAAGCGGCAGCGCTGATCGATGCTTAATGGCGTGCCGGCGTGATCACGCCGCATCGTCCTTGCGCCGATCGATCATCTTCTTCGCCGCCCACGCGCCGCCAACCACCAGCCCGAGCGGCCCCATCCGCCGCATCAGCCCGACCGCCATCGCGCCGATCACGGCACCTTTGAGCCCGCTCTGCCGCCGCTTGCGCTCGACTTCCGCGCCGACCAGCGCACCGATGATCTTGCCGAACATGACGACCTCCCAATTGCTTGCCGCCCGAAAGCGCGCATCGCGCCGTTTCGGTTCCGTGATTCAGGGTCTGTGCTGTCGGCGTTGAACTCACGTCACCCCGGCCTTGAGCCGGGGTCCCGCTGCTTGGCCGGCGTTGAACAAGAAGCGGGACCCCGGCTCAAGGCCGGGGTGACGCTTCAGCTTTAACAGGACAGCCTCTAGCGCCCGAGCATCGTCTCCGGCCGCACGACTCGATCGAAGGTCGCCGCATCGACCAGCCCCAGCGCCAGCCCCGCCTCCTTCAGCGTCAGCCCCTGCCTGTGCGCATGCTTGGCGATCCTGGCGGCATCGTCGTAGCCGATCTCGGGCGCGAGCGCGGTGACGAGCATCAGCGATCGATCGAGCAGCGCGCGGATATGCGCCTCGTCCGCCTCGATTCCCTCGACGCAGCGCTCAGCGAAGCTCTCCATGCCCGTGGCCAGAAGATCGATCGAGCGCAGCACGTTGGCGCCGATCAGCGGCTTGAACACGTTGAGCTCGAGATGCCCCTGCATCCCGCCGACCGTGACCGCGACATGATTGCCGATCACCTGCGCCGCGACCATCGTCAGCATCTCGCACTGCGTGGGATTGACCTTGCCGGGCATGATCGAGCTGCCGGGTTCGTTCTCCGGCAGCTTTAGCTCGCCGAGACCGCAGCGCGGGCCCGAACCGAGCAGGCGGATGTCGTTGGCGATCTTGGTCAGCGCCACCGCCAGCGTATTGAGCCGGCCCGAGAGATCGACAAGCGTATCATGGCTCGCCAGCGCCTCGAACTTGTTGGGCGCGCTCTCGAACGCGAAGCCGGTGATGTCCGATATCTCGCGCGCGATCGCCTCGCCGAACCCGGCGGGCGCGTTGAGCCCCGTCCCCACCGCCGTGCCGCCCTGCGCCAGCCTGGAGACGCCATGCTCGATCATCGGCGCGATCCGCGTGCGGACCAGCCGAATCTGCGTATAATAGCCCGAGAATTCGTCGCCCAGCGTCAGCGGCGTCGCATCCTGGAGATGCGTGCGGCCGATCTTGACGATCTCGCCCCAGGCGCGCGTCTTGGCGAGCAGTGCCGCCTCGAGCCGCTCCAGCGCGGGCATCAGCCGATCGCGCGCCGCCAGTGCTGCGGCAACATGCAGCGCGGTCGGGAAGCTGTCGTTCGAGGATTGGCTCATGTTGACGTGATCGTTGGGATGGACCGGCGCCTTGCCGCCGCGCGCGCCCGTCAGCGCCTCGTTGGCGATCCCGGCGATCACCTCGTTGACGTTCATGTTGGTCTGCGTGCCCGAGCCCGTCTGCCAGATCACCAGCGGGAATTGATCGTCGTGCGCGCCGCCCGCGACCGCCGCCGCCGCCGCCTCGATCGCGTCGGCGATCGCGCCGTCCAGCCCGTGCGAGCGGTTCACTCGCGCCGCCGCCCGCTTCACGATCGCCAGCGCATGGACGATCCCGATCGGCATCCGCTCGCTCGGCCCGAACGGAAAATTGGCGATCGATCGCTGCGTCTGCGCGCCCCAATAGGCCGGGGCGGGCACCTCGATCGGGCCGAAACTGTCGGATTCGGTGCGGGTGGGAGTCATCGAAAGCCTCGTGCGCTGGAATGATATCGGACGACGAAATTGCAGGCCGCAGGGTTCCGGCCTATCTTGGGATCGCGATACAGGAGTCGGCGATGCAAGGCATGGGAGGCGAAAGCTGTCCGTTCGAATTCAACCTCGATCCGGCGACGTTCAAGGCCGGCGATCTGGTCAGCTACCGCGTTACCGGCAGCCTCGCGGATTTTCCGTTCATGGGCACGCTCGTCGAGGTGCATGACGACCATGTCGTCATCGCCGCCGATCCGAACGATCCGGACAGCCGCATGCGCGGCACGCGGGAGAGCCGGCCGATCGTTCAGGAAGCCGAGGTCGCCTGAGCGCGACCGCGCCGGCAACCGCCGGCCGCTCACTTCTTCCGCGTGAAATCCACCGAGACGACGTTGCTGCCATCCTCGACCGGCTTGGCGATCACCGGATCGTTTTCCGCCGTGGCGATCTCTTCGGGCTGGTGATCCTCGACCTGCGCGGAGAAGTGCAGCGCGAAATCGACCGCGGGATCGTGGAAAGCGGTGATCGCCGCGAAGGGTATCACCAGCCGCGATCCGATCTGGTTGAAAGACAGGCCGACCTCGAAGCCCTCGGCCGATACCTTCAGGTCCCAATAGCGGTTCTGGATGACGATCGTCATCTCGTCGGGATAGCGCTCGGTCAGGTGGCGCGGAATGTCGACGCCGGGAGCATGCGTCTTGAAGGTGATGTAGAAATGGTGCGCGCCGGGCAGCCCGTTCTTCTCGACCTGCCCGAGCACGCGGCCGACGACGGCACGAAGCGCATCCTGCACGATCTCGTCATAGGGAATCAGGCTGTCTGGCGGGGTATCGGTCACGCGCTTCACCTGAACGCAGGCCTTTCGGGGGTCAAGCCCGCGCCGCGCGGTTGCCTCGCCTCCCCGCCGCGCTATAGCCCGCCGCCATGCGCAGCGCGACCATCAGCCGCAAGACCGCCGAAACCGCGATCCACGCGACCGTCGATCTCGACGGCACCGGCGCCTATGCCGTCTCGACCGGGATCGGCTTCCTCGATCATATGATCGAGCAGCTTTCGCGCCATTCGCTGATCGATATCGACCTTAAAGTGGAGGGCGACCTCCATGTCGACCAGCACCACACCACCGAGGATTCGGCGCTGGCGCTGGGCCAGGCGATCGCCAAGGCGCTGGGCGAGCGGCGCGGGATCGCGCGCTACGGCACCGCCTATGCGCCGATGGACGAGACGCTGACGCGCGTCGCGATCGACATTTCCGGGCGGCCCTTCCTCGTCTGGAAATCGCAGTTCAGCCAGAACAAGCTCGGCGAGCTCGATACCGAACTGATCGAGCATTGGTTCCTGAGCTTCGGCGGCGAGATCGGCATGACGCTGCACGTCGAGACGCTCTATGGGCGCAACAACCACCATATCTGCGAAAGCATCTTCAAGGCGTGCGCGCGCGCGCTCCGCCAGGCGGTGGAGCTCGACCCGCGCAAGGGCGACGCGATCCCGTCGACCAAGGGGACGCTGGGGGGTGGCTAATCTTCGCCTGCCGCCATCGTCCCCCGCCATCCCGTCATCCCAGCGAAAGCTGGGATCTCCCGAAATAGCGCGCGCCGTCTCCGCACGAGACCCCAGCCTTCGCTGGGGTGACGGGAAGAGAAAGGCGTGACCCTCGCGCTCATCGATTACGGCGCGGGCAACCTGCGTTCGGTGGAGAATGCTCTGCGGGCGGCGGGCGCGGGGGACATCTGTGTCACCAGCGATGCCGATATGGTGCGCACCGCCGATCGCATCGTGCTGCCCGGCGTCGGCGCGTTCGCGGCCTCGATGGCGGCGTTGAAGGCGCTGCCGGGCATGACGCAGGCGCTCGACGAGACCGTGCGGGGCAAGGGCCGCCCCTTCCTCGGCATCTGCGTCGGCATGCAGTTGATGGCCGAGGCAGGCGAGGAATTCGGGCGCCACGACGGGCTCGGCTGGATCGCGGGCACCGTGGCGAGGCTCGATCCCGCCGACGCAAGCGCGCGCGTCCCCCACATGGGCTGGAACGACGTCACGATCGCAGCACCACACGCGCTGATCGAGCCCGGCGAGGCCTATTTCCTGCATAGCTTCGCCTTCGAGGCGACCGACCCCGCCGATCTCGCCGCAACCACCGATCATGGCGGCCAAGTCACCGCCGCCGTCGCGCGAGAGACGATGCTCGGCGTGCAATTCCATCCCGAGAAGAGCCAAGCCTATGGGCTGGGCCTGCTGGCGAGGTTCCTGAAATGGCGGCCGTGAATTTCCTCCCCGGCACGGGGAGGGGGACCGCCGGCATAGCCGGTGGTGGAGGGGGCTCCATGCAGCGCGCGACGCCGGTGGTGAGCCCCCTCCACCAGCCTGCGGCTGGTCCCCCTCCCCGTTCCGGGGAGGAATTGCCATGATCACCGTCTATCCCGCGATCGATCTCAAGGGCGGCAAGGTCGTGCGGCTCGCCGAGGGCGATATGGATCGCGCCACCGTCTATGGCGACGATCCGGCCGCGCAGGCGCGGGCCTTCGCCGAAGCGGGCGCGAGCCACCTCCACGTCGTCGATCTCGACGGCGCGTTCGCGGGCGGATCGGTCAACGGCGCTGCGGTCGAGGCCATCGTCAGCGCGTTTCCGGGCAAGGTCCAGCTCGGCGGCGGCATCCGCACGCGCGAGGATATCGATCGCTGGCTGGCGCTCGGCGTCGCGCGCGTGGTGATCGGCACCGCCGCGCTGGAGGAGCCCGAGCTGGTGCGCGGCGCCGCCAAGGATCTTCCCGGCCGGATCGTCGTCGCGGTCGATGCGCGCGGCGGCATGGTGGCGACGCGCGGCTGGGCCGAAGTCTCGGACCTCACCGCCGCCGATCTCGCCGCGCGCTTCGTCGATGCGGGCGTCGCCGCGCTGCTGTTCACCGATGTCGGGCGCGACGGCCTGCTCAAGGGCTGCAACATCCGCGCGACGATCACGCTCGCGCGCGCCACCTCGATCCCGGTGATCGCCAGCGGCGGCGTCAAGGACCTCGCAGATATCGCCGAGCTCGCCCGCGCCGCCTCCGAGGGGATCAAGGGCGTCATCACCGGCCGCGCGCTCTACGACGGCACGCTCAAGCTCGCCTCGGCGCTCAGGGTGGCGAAGGGCGGATGGTGAGCGGCGCGCCATTTCCCTCTCCCCTTAAGGGGAGAGGGTCAGGGAGAGGGGGAGTCGGGTATGTCCGACGCAGCGCCTTCCTGTCTCTGACTTCCCCTCTCCCCGGCCCTCTCCCCGCCTGCGGGGAGAGGGGGACCCGGTCATGACCGTTCGCGTCCGCGTCATCCCCTGCCTCGACGTTGCGGGCGGACGCGTCGTCAAGGGCGTGCAGTTCCTCGATCTCGCCGATGCCGGCGATCCCGTCGAGCAGGCCAAGGTCTATGACGCGGCGGGCGCCGACGAGCTCTGCTTCCTCGACATCACCGCCAGCCACGAGCAGCGCGGCACGATCCTCGACGTCGTCGCGCGCACCGCGGCGGTCTGCTTCATGCCGCTGACCGTGGGCGGCGGGGTCCGCTCGGCCGAGGATGCGCGCGCCTTGCTGCTAGCGGGGGCGGACAAGGTGGCGATCAATTCGGCGGCGGTGGCGCGCCCCGAGCTCGCCGCCGAGATCGCCGACCGCTTCGGCGCGCAATGCGTCGTCGGCGCGATCGACGCCAAGGCGGTGGCGCGCGGCCGCTGGGAGATTTTCACGCACGGCGGCCGCACCGCGACGGGAATCGACGCGATCGCGCATGCGGTGCGGCTTGCGGAGCTGGGCGCGGGCGAATTGCTCGTCACCTCGATGGACAATGACGGCACCAAGGGCGGCTACGACATCGGCCTGACCCGCGCGATCGCCGATGCGGTGAGCGTCCCCGTGGTGGCGAGCGGCGGCGTCGGCACGCTCGACGATATGGTCGCGGGGATCATCCGGGGGCACGCCAGCGCTGTGCTCGCCGCGAGCATCTTCCACTTCGGCGAGCATACCGTGGCGGAGGCGCATGCCGCGCTGGCGGTGGCGGGGCTGCCGGTACGAGGGCATGCGCGCTGATCCTCTCCCACGCATCCCGAGTAGCAGCGGCTACTCAGGATGAGCGGGAGAGGGTATGGGACGGCATGACCGACACGCTCGCCCGCCTCGAAGCCACGATCGCCGCGCGCCGCGAGGCCGAGCCCGACAGCTCCTACACCGCCAGCCTGTTCGCCAAGGGCCGCCCGACGATCGCGCGCAAGCTGGGCGAGGAAGCGGTGGAGCTGCTCGTCGCCAGCCTGGCGCAGGATCATGCCGCGATGACCGGCGAGGCGGCGGACCTGATCTTCCACCTCATGGTGCTGCTCGCCGATGCCGGGATCGAGTGGCGCGAGGTGCTGGCCGAGCTGGAGCGGCGCGAGGGAACCTCCGGGCTGGCGGAGAAAGCGAGCCGGTCCGCTTGACTCGATCGTCATGCCAGACTTGATCCGGCATCCCGCTTTTCTCGGAACGGCGGCGCGCAAGGCGCGGGACCCCGGATCAAGCCCGGGGTGACGATCCGCAATCAGCCAGACGGAACAGGTCCATGCCCATCGACCCCACCCTCCCCTATGACGACACCAACATCTTCGCGCGCATCCTCCGCGCCGAGATCCCGTGCAGGAAGGTCTATGAGGACGATCACGCGCTCGCCTTCCACGATATCAACCCGCAGGCGCCCGTCCACATCCTCGTCATCCCCAAAGGCGCCTACGTCTCGTGGGACGATTTCTCGGCGAAGGCGTCCGATGCCGAGATCGCCGGCTTCATCCGCGCGGTCGGTCATGTCGCGCGCGAGGCGGGGGTCGCGGCGACGGGCTATCGGCTGATGGCCAACATGGGCGGGCATGGCCATCAGGAGGTGGCGCACCTCCACGTCCACATCTTCGGCGGGCGCCAGTTCCGCGAGATGATCCCGCGCGAAGCAGTCTCGTCCTGACCCCGTCATGCCCGCGAAAGCTGGCATCTCGTGCGGCAGGCGCGCGCCGGAGTTGGATGCAACCGACAGTGCACATCGACACGATCCTCCCCTGGCAGGGGAGGAACATCATCATGCGCGAACTTGCTCGAATTTGATTCCAAGCTCCTGAGACCCCGGCTTTCGCTGGGGTGACGCCAGCGGCACGGCGGTACTCCGCCGCAGCGCTATTGCGCTGCGGCGGCAAGCCGTTAGGCTCCCTCCATCAAGCGCCGGGCGCCAAGCCGGTGCAACGGGGAAACGCTGCATGATTTTCGATCGGGTCAAGCCCCTCGACGCCATTCTTCTGACCGCCGAGAAGAAGGGCCTCCACCGCACGCTGGGCGCGTTCCAGTTGACGATGCTGGGCATCGGCGGGGTGATCGGCACCGGCATCTTCGTGCTGACGTCGGAGGCCGCGCAGAAGGCCGGGCCGGGCATGCTGCTGAGCTTCCTCGTCGCGGGCTTCGTCTGCGCGGTGGCGGCGCTCTGCTATTCGGAGCTGGCGTCGATGGTGCCGATTTCGGGATCGGCCTATACCTACACCTATGCGGTCGTCGGCGAGCTGCTCGCCTGGATGGTCGGCTGGGCGCTGATCCTCGAATATGCGGTGGGCGCGAGCGCGGTGGCGGTGGGCTGGTCCAATCATGCGGTCGGCCTGCTCAGGGGGCTGGGGATCGATTTCCCGACCTCGATCAGCAACGCCGATGCGCTGATGGCCAAGGCGCAGCTCGCGCTGGGCGCGACGGCGACACCCGATCTAATGACCGCGCTCCAGGTCGGCGGCTGGATCAACGTCCCCGCGATCGTCATTTCGGCGCTCGTCACCTGGCTGCTGATCATCGGCACCACCGAAAGCGCGCGCGTCAACGCGGTTCTCGTCGCGATCAAGATCCTCGCGCTCACCGCCTTCGTCCTGCTCACCATCCCCGTGCTCAAGGCGGAGAATTTCCATCCCTTCACGCCCACCGGCGGCGCGGGCGTGCTCGGCGCGGCGGCGTCGATCTTCTTCGCCTACGTCGGCTTCGACGCGGTCTCGACCGCCGCCGAGGAGACCAAGAATCCGCAGCGCAACGTGCCGATCGGGCTGATCGCCAGCCTGCTGATCTGCACGGTCTTCTATATTCTCGTCGCATCGGGCGCGATCGGCGCGATCGGCGCGCAGCCCGAGATGGCGAACGGCGCATCGCTGGCGCCGGGCTCGGCCGAAATGGCGGGGCGCTGCGCCTCGGTGGTCGCCTCCGGCGCGATCGAGCCTTTGGTCTGCTCGAAGGAGGCGCTGGTCCATGTGCTCGATACGATCGGCTGGCCCGGCGTCGGTCGGCTGGTCGGCCTCGCCGCGGTGCTGGCGCTGCCCTCGGTCGTGCTGATCATGATGTTCGGCCAGACGCGCGTCTTCTTCACGATGGCCCGCGACGGGCTGCTGCCCGAGCGGCTGGCGGCGGTGCATCCGCGCTACCGCACGCCGCACGTCGTCACCGTCGTCACCGGCGTCGGCGCCACTACGGCGGCGGCCTTCCTGCCCGTCGGCAAGCTCGCCGATTATTCCAACTCGGGGACCCTGTTCGCCTTCCTGATGGTCGCTGTATCGGTGATGGTGCTGCGCAAGATCGATCCCACGCGCAAGCGCCCGTTCCGGACGCCTCTGGTGTGGATCGTCGCACCGCTGGCGATCATCGGCTGCCTCGGCCTCTATTTCTCGCTGCCGCTCACCGCGATCCTCGTCCTGCCGGGCTGGGGGATCATCGGGCTGCTGATCTACTTCCTCTACAGCCGCTCGCGCAGCCATGTCGGGCGCGGCGCGGTGGGGGGCGCGGAGACGCGATAGGTTTCGGATATCGTCGTCCCGGCGGACGCCGGGGGTTACGATCGAAGCTCAGAGTAGGATGACTTCCGCCCTACCCGCTCCTGCTGAGTAGGGACCGAGTAGCTCCGTAGGAGCGTATCGAGGGCTCGTATCGAAGCACGGCTCAAGGGTGAGCGGAGGAGTAGGTCACTCTAAATTGATCCGACTTTACGGCCCGCGGCTGCCGCCGGTCGCGCCGAACACCGCGCCGCTGGTGTAGCTGATCTCCTGGCTCGCCAGCAGCACGTAGAGCGCGGCGAGCTCGGCGGGCTGGCCGGGGCGGCCGAGCGGCGTATCGGCGCCGAATTCGCCCATCGTGCCGGGCAATTGCCCGCCCGCCACCTGCAGCGGCGTCCACACCGGCCCCGGCGCCACCGCATTGACGCGGATGCCCTTGCTGGCGAGCTGCTTGGCCAGGCCCTTGGTGAAGATCAGGATCGCGCCCTTGGTGGAGGCATAATCCAGCAATTCCTCGCCGGGATCATAGCTGTTGACCGAGGCGGTGTTGATGATCGCCGATCCCGCCCCCAGATGCGCGAGCGCGGCGCGCGACAGGCGGAACATCGCGAAGATATTGGTCTCGAACGTGCGGACCATCTGCTCGTCGCTGATCTCTAGAATCGATTCCTTGCTCTGCTGATAGGCGGCGTTGTTGACGAGGATATCGAGCCCGCCCAGCCCGCGCGCGGCATCGGCGACGAGTTTCTTGCACGCGGCCTCGGTGCGGATGTCGGCGGGCAGCGCCACCGCCTTGCGCCCTTCCTTGCGGATGAGGGCCACCACTTCGCGCGCGTCGGGCTCCTCGGTCGGATAATAGTTGATCGCGACGTCCGCGCCCTCGCGCGCGAACGCGATCGCCGCCGCGCGGCCGATGCCGCTGTCGCCGCCGGTGAGCAAAGCCTTGCGCCCGGCGAGCCGGCCCGAGCCCTTGTAGCTGGTCTCGCCGCAATCGGGCACCGGGTTCATCTTGCTTTGCAGCGCGGGCCAGGGCTGGCGCTGCTCGGGCAGGGGCGGCTTGGGATAATCGGCGGCGAGCGGGCTGGTCGGCGCGCCGGGGGCGTGCTTCTTCTGCGCCTGCGCGGAGGAGGCCAGCGTGGCCGCCGCGAGGCCCGCGACCGCGACCCCGCCGAACATGTCACGACGCGTAGCGCCTTCTTTTTCGGTCATATTTCAGCCTCCTGATTATCGGGAGGCCAACGGTCGAGGTCCGGAATGGATGCGGGTGGCGTCCTTCGATACGGGACTTCGACAGGCTCAGTCCCTACTCAGGATGAGCGGAGGGTGGTGGCTAGGCTTACCCCAGCCTTGCCGCGACCAGCGCGTCGAGCTTGGCCTCGGGCCGCGCGCCCCAGTGCGAGATCACCTCGGCGGCGGCGATCGCGCCCATCGTCAGGCAATCCTCGAGGCTGCGACCCCGGACATGGCCGACGAGGAAGCCCGCCGAGAAGAGGTCGCCGGCGCCGGTGGTGTCGACGATCCGGTCGATCGGTTCGGCGGGCACGCTGGCGCGCTCGCCCCCCGCGATCGCGATCGCGCCATCGGCCCCCCGCGTCGTTACCAGCAGCGGCACGCGCGCGGCGACGAACGCCACCGCTTCCTCGAAATCCTCGACGCCGGCGAGCGCCAGCACTTCCTCCTCATTGGCGAAGAGGATGTCGATGTCGCGCCTGTCGAGCATCTCCAGGAAATCGGCGCGGTGGTTGAGGATGCAGAACACCGCCGAGACGCCGAGCGCGACCTTGCGGCCGGCGTCGTGCGCCATGCGGATCGCGCGGCGCATCGCCTCGCGCGGTTCGGCGGGATCCCACAGATAGCCTTCGAGCAGCAGGATGCTGGCGCCGGCGATCCGCGCGGCATCGATCGCGTCGGGCTCGAGATATTGCGCGGCGCCGAGATAGGTGTTCATCGTCCGTTGCCCGTCACCCTCGTCGACGAGGATCAGGCAGCGCGCGGTCGGCTCGGGCAGGTCGCGCGCCTTGGTCTCGAACGCCACGCCCTGCGCGCGGATGTCGTGCGTGAAGACCTCGCCGAGCTGATCGGTCGCGACCTGGCCGATGAACGCGCATGTGGCGCCGAGCGCCGCGGCCCCCGCCAGCGTGTTCGCCGCCGAGCCGCCGCTGATCTCGCGCCCCGCGCCCATCGCCGCATAGAGCGTTTCCGCCTCGTCCGCGTCGAGCAGCCGCATCGCGCCCTTGGTCATGCCATGCTCGGTCAGGAAGGCCTCGTCCGCCGAAGCGAGCACGTCCACGATGGCATTGCCGATCGCGATGATGTCGAGGCTCGGTTCGGTCACGCATATCTCCGGGTTCGGGAAGGACGGTGCCGGTTAGAGGGCGTGCGGGCGCGGCGCAACCGGGCTTGCCCGGACGCGCCGGCAAGGCGAAGGAAGCGCCATGGACCGCCGCCCCCGCCTTTCCCTGCTCGGCCTGCTGCTGGTCGCGGGCTGCGCGACCACGACGACCGAGGCGCCAAAGCATCTTCCGCCGCCGCCGCGCGCCGCCACCGGCGTCGATCGCGTGATGGGGCATGATGCGCGGACGCTCGTCGCGCTGTTCGGGCCGCCGATGCTCGATCTGCGCGAGGGGCCGGCGCGCAAGCTGCAATTTCGCGGGCCCGCCTGCGTGCTCGACGCTTATCTCTACCCGCCGGGCGGCGGCGGCGAGCTTAAGGTGACGTGGATCGACGCGCGCACGCCCGCCGGAGCCGAGTTCGACCGGGCCTCCTGCATCGCCGCGCTGGTCCGGCGATGATCGTAGCGCCGGGGCGGACCTTCAGGCCGCCATGCCGTAGGGCTGTATCTCGCCGGAAAGGTAGAGGTTGCGCGCCTTGGCGCGGCTGAGCTTGCCCGACGAGGTGCGCGGCAAGGCCTTGGGCGGCACGAGCTCGACGACGCAATGCATCCCCGTGATCGCCAGCACGCGCTCGCGGATCTGCTCGCGCAACCTGGCGCGTTCGTCGGCGTCGGAGGTGCGGCACTGGACAAGGACCGCGGGCGTCTCCTCCCCGCCCGGCGTGGTGATCGCGAAGGCGGCGATGTCGCCCGCCTTGAAGCCCGGCAACTGCTCCACCGCCCACTCGATATCCTGAGGCCAGTGGTTTCGGCCGTTGATGATGATCATGTCCTTGGCGCGGCCGACGATATAGATGTAGCCGTCCGAGACATAGCCCATGTCGCCGGTATCGAGCCAGCCGTCGACCAGCGCGGCGACGCTCGCCGCCTCGTCGCGGAAATAGCCCGTCATCACCGAGGAACCCCGGCACCAGAGCTTGCCGATCGCGCGATCCGGCAGCGCGACGCCGTCCTCGTCGCGGATCGCAATCTCCATGCCGAGCGCGGGCTTGCCGCAATTGACGATCGCGCGATAGCGCTGCGGCCGGCCGACGCCCGCCGAACCGTCCCCCGAAAGCTCGGTCTCCTCGACAAGCTCGACCACCAGCCCCTCGCCCGGCGGCATGATCGACACCGCCAGCGTCGCCTCGGCAAGCCCGTAGGAGGGCGTGAAGGCGCTCGCCTGGAAGCCCGCATCGTCGAACGCGTCGACGAACGCCTGCATCACGTCGGGCCGGATCATGTCGGCGCCGTTGCCCGCGATCCGCCAGCGCGAAAGATCGAAGCGATCGGACGCCTTGGTCTGGCTCGACATGCGCCGCGCGCAGATATCGTAGCCGAAGGTCGGCGAATAAGAGAGAGTCGTGCCGGGATTGCGCGTGATGAGATCGAGCCATGCCAGCGGGCGGCGCGCGAAATCCTCGGTCTTGAGATAGTCGGCCGAAACCTGGTTCGCGACCGGCGAGAGCAGGCAGCCGACCAGCCCCATATCGTGATACCAGGGCAGCCAGGAAACGCAGCGATCGCCGTCGCGCACCTCCATGCCGATCGAATGCGCCGCGAGGTTCGCCATCAGCGCGCGGTGCGTGATCGCGACGCCGTGGGGAAAGCGCGTCGAGCCGCTGGAATATTGCAGATAGGCGATGTCGTCGGGCCGAAGCGTTGGCAGCGCCCCGGGACGTGCCGGGCGCGCCGCGAACGCCTCGTAGGACAGGCCCTCGACCCGCTTCATCGCCGACGCGGCGCCGCCGATCGCCTCCAGCTCTTCCGGAAACAGCAGGAGCCTGGGATCGGAGCTTTCGAGCTGTACCGCGAGCTGATCGATATAGGCCTCGCGCCCGCCGAACGAGGTGGGCAGCGGCAGCGGCACCGGCCAGACGCCCGCATAGATCGCCCCGAAGAAGGCCGCGGCGAATTCGGGGCCCGTCTCGGCGAGCAAGGCGAGACGATCGCCCGGAACCAGGCCATGCGCGATCAGCCGCGCCGCCACCGCGCACGCATCATCGCGCAGTTCGGAAAAGGTGTAGGCACGGGTAAGCTGGCCGCGCGGATCATGGAAGTTCAGCCCGCGCAGACCCTCGGCCGCATGATCGAGCGCGGCGCCGAGCGTCGGGAAATCCGCATAGCGGCGAGGTCGACGATCGTCGCTGGGGGTCGGCATCGGCGATATCGCCGCCGTCGCGCCCATCTTCACTTCGGCATTCACGCGTGTCGCGCTCCAATATCTCTCACGAAACCTCGCGGCTTGCCCAGGATCACCCCTACAATATCCTGGCGGCGTCGTTCATATTCCGGCACGGTTGTGGCACAATCGTGGCGCGTGCAACAGAAGCTCTCTGATCGCCGGGTGCGGCCGCCGCTGGATGCGCCCGGCCTGCGGGCGATCGCGCTCCGCTATGTCGGGCGCTATGCCACGACGCGCGCGAAATTGTGCGCCTATCTCGCGCGCAAGATCGCCGAGCGCGGCTGGGCCGAAGAGCATCCGGCCGACCTCGCCCTCCTGGTCGCGGAATTCGCCGATCTCGGCTATGTCGACGATCGCGCATTCGCGACGGCGCGGGGGGCGGCGCTGGTCCGGCGCGGCTTCGGCGAGCGGCGGGTCAAGGATGCGCTCCAGCACGCCGGCGTCGCCCGGGACGATGCCGCGCCCGCCCGCGATGCGGCGCGCGAAGGATCGCTGGA